>CAMYLL010000015.1 GCA_947259235.1 uncultured Pseudodesulfovibrio sp.
TGCCAGGCTCAGCGCGTTGAAGGCGTCGCACAGCTCGGCCATGAGCGCGTCGGTCATGGCGATGCCGAGCAGGTTTTCGTGAAAATGCCGGAACTTCTCGAAGCGCGACACCCCGCCGTTGGCCAGATGATACGCCACCACGGCCCGGGCCACGTCTGGCCCGTAGGGGGCGTACAGCTCGCCGAAGGCATCGGTCTTGGCCGCCACGGAGTCGAGGATCACGCCGTCGAAATCGAAAAAGACCGCCTGCATCGGCTACTCCCCGTCCTCGCGCTCCTGGCGCGCCATCTTCTCGCCGTGCAGGGTGTCGATACAGTGGAGCAGCCCCTGGCCGAAGTCCACGAAGACGTTGTTGACCAGCTTGCGGCCCAGCTTGGGGGCAAAGGAATACGGGGTGATGCGGTAGTGGGCGGCGCGGTCGGAGGGCAGGATGTTCAGCTCCACCCGGCCGCCGAATATCTCGCGGATCATCTCCAGCAGCTCGCGGTAGGTCATCTTCTCCACCCCGGTCAGGATGACGTTCTGGTTCTCGAACTCCGGGGCCAGAATCTCCACGCTGCTCCTGGCGGCGTCGTAGACGTGGATGAACTCCCGCAGCTCGTCGCCCTTGCCGTGATAAGTGATGGTTCCGGTGTCCACGGCCTGGCGGAGCAGGGAGTGAATGCTGTTGCGTTCGTCGGCGCGGGGGCCGTAGAGCGAGCCATAGCGCAGGCAGGTGTACTTCAGCCCGTACCGCGTGGCGAAGTCCTCGATGAACGACTCGCAGGCCCGCTTGCTGGTGCGGTAGAAGGATCCGGACTCGCTGAACACGTAGGCCGAGCTGGCAAAGACGAAGCGCCCCACGCCCGCGGCCACGCAGCTGTCGAGCAGGCCCTCCGTGCCGAGGATGTTGACGCTGGCCGTGGTCACGGGTGATTTGGCGCACTCCTCGATGTCCGCAATCCCCGCGAAGTGATAGACCGCGTCCATACCGCGCACGGCCTCGGCCACCCTCGGCGCGTCGAGCAGGTCGCCCGTGATCATGGCCTGGTCGTCGCGCAGCCAGGGCGAGGCGACGGCGTCAAAGACCGTCACCGCATGTCCGGCCTCGCTCAAGGCGTCGGCCACATGGCTGCCGAGGAACCCGGACCCGCCCGTCACCAGAATATTCATGCTCACTCCCAAAGGGTTGCAGGCGGCGTCACCTCGGCCGCCGCCCGGATTTCCTGAAAGATATGCCCCGCGAGGGCGCAGGAGCCGTCATGCCCGGCGATCGGCCCATCATGCTCTCCATTCACTACCGCAACAACCCGCGAGGTGTAAACCGGCCATGCTCACAGGGACTTGCGAAACGCCTTGAGCCGCTGGAACATGCGCTCCCGGTCGAGGAACCGGCGCATCCAGGCCGGGGACAGGGCGATGGCCCCCTCGATCCAGTCAAAGGACTCGGCGTAGCGCTGCCGGGGCAACAGCCGGGCCAGAGTTGTTTCCTCCACCACCAGCCGGGCCAGGAGTCCGGGGGACACGGGCCGGGCCAGTGGCCGCCTGCGCCGCTCGTTCTGATCGTCGAAGACCGGTAGCGAGCACACGGCCCGGGCCAGGTCCGGCTCCGGTCGGGCCAGAAACGACCGTAGCGCGCCCAGGGCCACGTCAAAGACGACCTCCGGCCGGGACAGCGCGCCCATGGCTGCCGCCTGCCGGGCAAAGGCGAGGATACGCGCCTGCATGGCCTCCACCACGGCCAGCCCGTCCGCGCCCCGGGCGTCCGGGCGCAGCACCGGCTCCATACGGCCGTCCGCGCCCCGGGCATAGCCCACGGTCTGGCCGTGGGTGGCGGCGGTAAAGACCTGTTCCACGAGGTTGGCGTTGCGAAAGAAGAAGTTCATCGGCTGGGCGCTGTCGAACCAGCCGTCCCGCTCCAGAAAATAGGCCTGATACGGCCCGGCCTGTGATGCGGTCAGGGCGCTCTGGGACACCCCGAGATACATCCCCGACACCGGGCAATCCAGACCGCAGGCCGCCAGCACCCGGGACAGGGCGCGCTGGGCCTTCAGGGTCCAGCCTACGTCCACCAGGACCACCGGCTCGCCGTCCGCCATGCCTTCCTGGATAAGATAGGCGGCCATCCGCTCCCGGGCGGCCCCGGCCTTGGCCTCCACCAGGGCGCGCACGCCAGGAGCCGCGAGCAGGGCGGTCAGCCTGTCCGTCTCATCAGAGGGCAGAGGCGTCTGCCAAAAGTCGTCACCAAGGTGAACGCCGGACGCGTCCTCTATCTCGCCGGGCGTGCAGTCGAGCTTGGCCACGATGGACGCCGGGCGCGTGCAATGGCCGGGGATGACCAGCCACTCCGCCTCGGCGGGGGTAAATGTAGTCAGGCTGGGCAGAAACCACGCCTGGCGCGAGCCGTACAGATAGCGGCAGTCCGGTCCGGGCCCGTCGCCCAGCAGCTCGCGGGCCACGGCATGCATGATCTGGCCGTCCCGGGCCACAAACCACAGCCGCTCGATCCCCTGCTCTCTCGCCCGGCAGAGCACCCAGCTCACGAACCCGGCCACCATGGGACCGGCCACGTCTGCGGCCACCCGGGCCAGGGGGGTGTCCGCGCCGTCGCCACCACTCGCCAGCCGGGCCAGCCGCGCCGCCCCGGCCAGGGCCGAGCGCGTCAGGCAGGTGCGCCCGTCGCGGCCCAGCATGCCCCGCTCAATGGCGGTCAGACAGGCGGACTCCTCGCGGCGCGCCCGGATGCCGAGGGCGCGGGGCACGGCCACGTCAGTGCGGAGGTTGTCCCCCGTGTGCACCATGTCGCCCGGAGCAAGCCCCAGCTCGTCGAGCACGAGGCGGAAGAGATTGCCGGTGTGCTTGGTCACCCCGCGCGTGCCGGAGACATAGACCCGGTCGCCCGGCTCCAGAAACCCGTGCTCGCGCAACAGCTCGGACACAAAGGACTCAGGCAGGAACATGTCGGATATATACAGGATGTCCGCCCCCAGGTGTCGCAGGGAGCGGATATGGTCGAGCATGGCCGGGACCGGTCGCAGACACTGGCGCTCCATGGACAGCTCCGCGTCCATGATCTCCCGGGAAGACAGGCCGAAGAGGGCTTCTTCCGGGTAGTGGGCATAGATATCGCCGAGGGTCAGGTCCTCGCGGACACAGGCCCGGCGTGCCCGACGCTCGGCCTCGACCCGTTCGCGCACGAACTCGTGGACCTCGTCCGCCAGGGGCGCGCGCCCTGATGCCGCCAGCAGCCGCTGTCCCATGGCATGGAACAGGTCCTGCGGCATGGCCAGCGTACGGACCAGGCAGGTATCGAAGACGTCAAACGAATGACAGCGCGCGGTGTGGGTCACATTCCCTCTCTCTTCTCGTCGGTCGGTCGCATCCCCGGGCCAGGGCCGCCCCCGCGCCTCTCGCAGGGAAAACGCCAGGGAAGCCGAGCCCTTGCCGGAGCAAAAGTCGTATCACCCTTTGTTCCTTGACGCCAAGCGCCCATTTCCGCCAGCCGTTGCGAACATGCGCCGGGGCGCTTCTCTTATCGGCCTTCCCGCCCATCCCTTTAGCCGTGTGAACGCGACTCCGGCACGGAATGAATGTTGCAAGACATCCTGTCCGTACATTTTTTCTCCCATCGAAATCATTCGGCTGGAGAATATTTTCCGGCAGATGCCTTTGGCCCACGGCACGGCCCGACGCTGGCAAAGACTGGACAAAGCGTATGTCATGGACTGGACGCCCCGCAACTGTTCATTTACAGACTAAAGAAAACCGGCGGGCGGCCGAGAATACTTCCAGGGAATTCATCCATCGCCAAGGACGCACTCATGATGCATGTTGTTTTGAACTTTCACCGCAAGGACCAGCACTCGGCCCGCCTGCTGCTTGAGCTGCTCATGTCCGTGGACGAGGGGACCGATGCAGTCTACCATCTGCAATACGGCAACACCACGGAATCAATTGAAATAAGCGACACAATTGTGCGCTTCATGGAGCGCAGGACCGCCGTGCTCAGCTCGGAACTGCCCGAAGACCCGGTGGCCGAGCGTCTGCGCCGGGAGGACCCCAACCTCGACCATCTGAACGCAGGCGCGCCCGTGGGCCGCAACTACGCCCAGAAACAATCCATTCTCTGCTGGAACCTGTGCCTGCACAAATACATCCAGTGTCTCGACGAGCCGTTTCTGATCATCGAGCCGGACTGCGTGGTGCTCAAGCACGGCTGGCTGCGAGATATCGAGGAGGCCTTCGCCCAGGACGATGGGCCGGTCTTCGGCCACCTGAAGGAGGGCCTGGTCTGCGGCGCGCCCACCCCGACGCACTGGGCCGGATGCTCGGTCTACGACCCGGTCAAGCTGCGCGGGCTGCCCTTTGACCGCTATTTCAGCGAGCGCTACGACAACCCCTGGTGGCCCTACCGCGACCACCCCGGCTCCACCCCGGCCAATAATTTCTTCTACGGCCCGGCCATCAGCAGCTACGACGTCTCCTGGGACTATTTCATATTTGCCCTCTACTGGAAGGAGCGCACCGGCTCCAACGACCCCATGGACTGGCCCTCGCGGGAGTACCCGGACCGCAGCGACCTGATCCGCTGCGAGTTCAAGACCCAACGCACGCCCGAGGATATCCTGGAGACCTTTGCCGACAGGCTGCCCCTGTTCCACGGGGCCAAGGACGACCGCGCCCGCGAGCTGGCCATCCGCCACTTCCGTCGCGGCTCGGCAACCCGGCGCTTCGCCTCTCTGCCCGTGGGCATGCCCCAGGACGCCCCCGAGCAGGTAAGGGGAGGCATGACCAGCCTGGCCGAGCTGAGGAACTGTCTGGCCGGGGAGCGCATCTACATCATCGGCAACGGCCCGAGCCTGCGCCGGACAGACCTGACGCCCCTGAAGGACAAATACACCATCGGTCTCAACCGCATCTATCTCAACTATGACGCCATGGGCTTCCAGCCCACCTTCCTGTGCGCCGTGAACGACCATGTCCTGCGCCAGTTCGGGCCGGACATCGACGAGCTCGACTCCATCAAGCTGGTCTGCTCCAAATGCCGGACGGACATACGGAACACCTGGAACACCTTTTTCCTCGAATACGGCGATCCGCTCATCTTCTACCGCGACATCTCGCGCCACATATGGGCCTCCGGCTGGACCGTGACCTTCAACGCCATGCAGCTCGCCTTTCACCTGGGCTGCGCCGAGGCCGTGCTGGTGGGCGTGGACCACAACTTCTCCCAGAGCGGCCCGCCCAACGCCCTGACCGTGAGCCAGGGCAGTGACGTCAACCATTTCCACCCGGACTATTTCGGCGAGGGCGTCGAGTGGCAGTACCCGGACCTGGAGAAGTCCGAGTTCTGCTATGCCATGGCCGGACGAGTCTTCGAGTCCGTGGGCCGTCGCATCGTGGATGCCACCATCGGCGGCAAGCTGACCCTCTTCGCCAAGGCGGACTATGACGAGCTGGTCGGCAAGGCGGCGGAGGTGGATGCATGAAGGAAGACCTCTGGGACCTGCGCGGCTATCCGCTGGAGGAAACCCTGGCCCGCCACGAGGCGCGCATCGCCCCCTTTCGCGACCAATACGCCGGGCAACGGTGCGTGATCATCGGCAACGGCCCGAGCCTGCTGCGCACCGATCTGACGAGACTGGGCCGCGTGCCCACCTTCGGCCTGAACAAGATATTCCTGCACGAGGAGGCCATGGGCTTCGCACCCACCTTCCACGTCACGGTCAACCCCTACGTCATGGCCCAGGCCCGCGACGGCATCATGTCCCAGCCCGGGCCGAAGTTCTTCAGCCACGCGGGCATCCCGCTCATGCCCGAGACCGACGAGGTCATCTTCGTTCGCGACATCGTGCGCAAGGAGTTCTCGGACGACCTCCGCCAGGGCTGGCTGCTGCTCCACACCGTGACCTTCTGCGCCATGCAGGTGGCCTACTGGATGGGCTTTGCCGAGGTGGTGCTCGTGGGCGTGGACCACAGCTACCAGGCCCCCCACGACCCCAACAAACTGGTCACGGCCCAAACCGAAGACCCGAACCACTTCCATCCCAACTATTTCGGCCCCGGGACCCAGTGGCAACTGCCGGACCTCGAAGGGTCCGAGGCGGTCTACCGCATGGCCCGGGAAGCCTTCGAGGCCGACGGCAGGCGCATCGTGGACGCCACCGTGGGCGGCAGGCTCCAGGTTTTCGAAAAGGCGGACTTCAACACCCTGTTTCCCGAGGAGGGCGGTCACCGGTCATGATCACCTTCGGCGTCGTCACCCCCAGCTTCAACCAGGCCCGGTTCCTCGACCAGGCCGTGGACAGCGTCCTGACCCAGCACGGCCCATTTGCCGTGGACTATCTGGTCATGGACGGCGGGTCCGACGACGGGTCCGTGGACATACTCCGGCGCGCACAGGCGCGCCACGCGGACACCCCGGACCGCGCCTTTGCCTGGCGCAGCGAGCCGGACGGCGGGCAGTACGCCGCCGTGCAGGAGGGGTTCTCCCGGGTGGGGGGCGACGTCCTGTGCTGGCTCAACGCCGACGATGTGTACATGCCCTGGGCCTTTGCCGTGGCTGCGGACATCTTCTCGCGCCATCCCGAGGTGGAATGGCTGACCAGCGTCTACCCCATGACCCTGGACGAACACGGCGCGTCCGTGGGCGTCGACGTGCGCTGGGGCTACGATGCCGCGTCCTTTCGCCGAGGCATGAACCTCCCGGGCAGGGACCACTACGCCCGCTATTTCATCCAGCAGGACTGCACCTTCTGGCGGCGGCCCCTGTGGGAGCGGACGGGCGCACGGCTCGACGCCGGCCTCGACCTGGCCGCCGACTTCGAGCTCTGGAACAGATTCTTCGACCATGCGTCGCTCTACACCGTGGCCTCGCCCCTGGCCGCCTACCGGGTGCACCCCGGCCAGAAGACGGCCCGGCCCGGCGCCTACGAGGACGAGGCCGAGCAGGTGCTCAAGCGCACCGGCGTCTCCCCTTGCGGCCCGGTGGAGACCGCGCTGCGCCGCCGCGTGGTCCCGGCCCTGGCCGCCCTTGGCCTGGCTCCGCTCCTGGCCCCCCTGGGACTGGCCGAGCGCGTCAACGCCTTCAAGCATGGCGGCAGAAACCACGGCTGGCGGCTGGTCAGCCGATACATCGTTTAACCCCCGGCTCTCCAGAGGATACGACAACATATGCAGCCATTGGTTTCCATAGTCATCCCGGCATACAACGGGGCACACCATCTGCGCCGGGCCATTCCCATGCTCGACGCACAGACCTACGCCCCGGTGGAGATAGTGGTGGTGGACGACGGCAGCCGGGACAACACGCGGGAAGCGCTGACCGAACTGGCCGAAGGCCGCAGCCACCTGCGCTGGGTCCGCCAGGACAACGGCGGGGCCGGAGCGGCCCGCAACCGCGGCGTGGCGGAGGCCCGAGGCGAGTTCATCGCCTTCCTCGACTGCGACGACATCTGGCCGGACAACGCCGTCCAGGCGCGCATGGCCCCCTTCCTCGACCACGACGATCCCGAGGTCATGGGAGTCTACTGTCCGGCCGACTTCATCGACGAGCAGGGGAGGAAGATCCTCGACGGTCCGCTCTTCAACTACACCCAGCCCTTTGACAGACTGTATTTCTCCTCAGTCACGGGATCGCTTTTCTCCCCCTCCTGCGTCATCGTCAGAAAAACGGCATTTGACCTGGTCAACGGCTTTCGACAGGAGCTGAGCCCCGCGGAAGACTTCGACCTCTGGCAACGGATGCTGCGCACGGGAGGGTGCTTCCTCAAGGTCTCCACCTGCCGCGTCGGCTGGGTGCAGCACCCTGCCAGCACCGTGCACTCCGGCCTCGCCTTCCATCAGGCGCAGTGCGCCGCAGTGATGGAGCAGCTCTATTCGGGGTCCGAGTCGGGACCGTGGCTCCCGGAATTCTCCGGTCCCATGGGGGAGATACTGTTCCGCAAGGAGCGATCGAACCAGACCTTCGCCCCAGCCATCATGGCCGCCGTTTCCGGCGACATGGAAACCGCACACGCGATCTCGGCCCCGGCGTCCCTTCCCTTCATGAACCAGATGCCCGTGGACCGGCTGTTGTGGAGTGTGAGGTTCTCTTCCCTGCGCACCCTGTGCCGACCACTGTCCGAGTGGCCGCAGGTCTGGCCCATCGTTGCCCCCCGGGTGTTTCGCTTCCTGGAGGAGCTGGACCAGCGACTGGGCGGCTGCCGCACCCTGCGCGGGCTGATCGACGAGCTGAAACGCCTCCCGGGAGACGAGGACAGCCCATGCGCGTAACCCTCGTCAGCACCAACGACCGCATGGGCGGCGCGGCGCGCTGTTCCATCAGGATATGGGACGCCCTCAGGCGCACCGACACGGACGCCGTGTTGCTGTGTCTGCGCCGCAGCCTGCATACCCCCGGCATCGAATCCGCCGCCGACCAGCTGGACTGGGGTACGATCCTGGCCCTGGAGGAAAGCTGGGATCTTCTGCGCGGGCAATGGCGCGGGCTCACCACGGACCGCTGCGTGAGCATGGTCACTCCGTCCGGCCCCGGCGTCGATATATCCGGCCTGGAGGCCATCCGCCGGGCCGACGTGATCAACCTGCACTGGACCACATGGTTCCTGTCCCCGCGCGATATAGCTGCCCTGGCCGGGCTGGGAAAGCCCCTGGTCTGGACCCTGCACGACGAGTCCGCCTTTACCGGCGGCTGTCACTACGCGGCCGAGTGCGACGGCTTCACCCGCGACTGCACCGACTGCCCCCAGGTGGTTCCCGAGGCCCGCGCGCTCGTCGCCCGCGCCTTCGAGGAAAAACGGGCGGCCCTGGCCGGGCTGCCCCTGACCGTGGTCACCACCAGCCGATGGCTGGCCGGACGCGCCCGCGCCAGCTCGCTGCTGGGCGACCGGCGCATCGAGGTGCTGCCCAGCGGGCTGGACACGGACGTTTTTTCCCCCGGCCCGTCCCGGCTGGCGGCCAAGCGCTCCCTGGGGCTCTCCCCGCACGAGCGCATCGTGCTCATGCCCGCCTCAACCCTGTCGGATGTGCGCAAGGGTGCGGCCATCGTGGACGACTATCTTTCCCGGCTGGCCCGCTGCGCTGCCGATGCCGCCGGGACCGGGGGCGGCCGGTACAGGGTGATCTTCTTCGGCAACACGGACCGCGACCTCTCGCAGCTCCCCGTACCCGCCGCCTGCCTGGGCGAGATGCACGAGGAGGCCGCCCTGGCGCGAGCCTATGCAGGGGCCGACTGCGTGGTCACCCTCTCGGGCCACGACAACCTGCCCAACACCGTGCACGAGGCCATGAGCTGCGGCACGCCCGTGGCCGCCTTTGACGTGGGCGGCGTGGGCGACATGATCGAGCACGGCAGGCAGGGCCTGCTGGCCGCGCCCGGCGACGTGGCCGCCCTGGCCGCGCTCACCGCACGCATGCTGGCCGACCCGGCTGATACGGCGCGCATGGGCGACACGGCGCGCGTCACGGCCGTGGAACGGTACGCCCTCCCCGTGGCCGCGGGGCGATACCTCGATCTTTTCAACGATCTGCCGGCCAACGCCGGAACAGCACGCGACACACACCTTACAACGCAGAACGCTCCCCGCACCCCGGAAGACAGCGCGCCCTGGCCCGCCGACGGCAGCCGCCTGCGGGCAGAGGCCGAGCGCACCCGGCAGGTAAACGACACCATCCGACGCGCCTTTGCCCTGCGCGACGAAGGCAGGCATGCCGAGGGGCTGGCCCTGGTGGACTCCCTGCTCCGGACCCTCCCGGGCAACGTGGAACTGTCACTGGTCCGCGGCGGGCTGCTGGTGGCCTCCGGCGCCCCACGGCAGGCCGCGCGATGGCTGGCCGACCTGTACGCGAAGCACCCGGTGAACCGCATCGGCCTGAGCCTGAGCGACGCCCTGCGCCTGGCGGGCGACCCCGGAAAGGCCCTGGACGTGGTGGAAGCCATGGCCCGACCCAACCCGCTGGCCCCCGGCCTGCACAAGAAGCGAGGCCAGGCCCTGCACGCCCTGGGCGAGCCGCGCCAAGCCCTGCGTCTGTATTTTCGCGAGTACCGCCTGCACCGGGACGGGCACGCCCTGGCCTTGGCCCGGGCCATACTGGCCGACGGCATACCGCTCCCCGCACCCCTCTCACAGGAGACACGCATGCACTTCTGCCTCGACTGCAACGATACGGAAAAAGAGATCACCAGAGCCAGCAGCCCCTACACCATGACCTCCGGCGAGCGGCTGCTGGGGCTCATCCGCGCCGTGGAATACATCGCCAAGCACGACATCCCGGGCAGCATCGTGGAGTGCGGCGTATGGAAGGGGGGATCATCCATGGCCGCCGCGCTGGCCCTCCAGGCCTTCGAGGGAACCGGCCGCCACCTGTACCTCTTCGACACCTTTACCGGCATGACCGCTCCCACCGCTGAGGACGTGGCCTTCGACGGCTCCCACGCGGAACCGGTCTACAGGGAAAACCGGACCCCCACCGGGGAGTGCTCCTGGTGTCAGGCCGGACTGGACGAGGTGAAGGCAAACATGCACTCAACGGGATACCCGAAAGACCGCATCCACCTGATCCCCGGCCCGGTGGAAACCACCCTGCCCGGACACGCCCCTGAGACCATCGCCCTGCTTCGGCTGGACACGGACTGGTACGAATCCACGCGCCACGAGCTGGAGCACCTCTATCCGCGTCTCTCTCCCGGCGGCGTGCTCATCATCGACGACTACGGACACTGGGAAGGCGCCCGAAAGGCGGTGGACGAATACATCGCGGCCCACGGCCTGCAACTGCTCCTGACCCGCATGGACTACACCGGGCGACTGGCCGTCAAACCCTGGCAGGATGGAAAGCGATGACGGCACACGTTGCCAACCCCGCACGGAGACGCCCATGATCCTGCTCAACGTCGGCTGCGGAAGCCGCCATCACCCGGACTGGATCAACATCGACGCCTGTCCGCGCAGCCCGGACGTCCTGCCCGGCGACCTGACGCAGGGGCTGCCCTTCGAGGACCAAGGCGTGGACGCGGTCTACGCGGCGCACGTCGTCGAGCATATTCCGAGACATCTGGCCCCGGCCGCCATGAAGGAGTGCCTGCGCGTGCTGCGCCACGGCGGGATCATTCGCGTGGCCGTGCCGGACTTCGAGGCCATGGCGCGCCTGTATCTGAACCTGCTCCGCGATGCCGGGGCAGGCGACGAGGCCGCACGGGAACGCTACGAATGGATCGTCATCGAGATGTTCGACCAAATGGTCAGGACAACGCCCGGCGGCGACATGGTCGACTACTGGGCCTGCCAGCTCATGCCTGCGGAGGATTTCGTCATGCAGCGGTGCGGCGAGGAGGCGGCCAACGCCATCGCCATGCTGCGCCGCCGTGGGCACACCCCGGCCACGCGCCCGACGACGGCCGAGGACGTGGGCGCGTTCCGCCTGTCCGGCGAGGTTCACCAGTGGATGTACGACCGGCTCTCCCTGGGCACACTGCTGACCCGGGCCGGCTTCTCCGAGCCGAGGGTGGTCCGGGCCGACGAGTCCGCCATCCCGGGCTTTGCCGGATACCACCTGGACACCGACCCGGCAGGGGCCGTGCGCAAGCCCGACTCCCTGTTCATGGAAGCGGTCAAGCCGCTCACTTAAGCCACACAAACCAGCAAAGGACCAACCAATGCCAACCCCCCTTGATACGCATCCGGCGCTCCGCGACGCTGTCGAGAGCTTTTCGCGCCGTTTCGCCGACGCGCCGTCCGAGGGCCTCTTCTACTTCGCCAAGGTCGAGAGCCTGGTCCAGGCAACGCATCTCCTTGAACGCATCATCGTCACTCCGGAGCAGGACCCCGTGCCGCCCCTCACCGAGCTGTTCCTCTTTCTTGCCAAGCGATTCCGCAGGCTGGGGGATATGGCCGACGAGTTCACCCTGGACGCCGCGACCGGGGCGGACCTGCCGACCGGCAGCGACAAGACGAGACTGCTCTTTGAAAACGCCTGGACCACATACAGCGACGAGACCTACGACCACTCGGTGGCGCTGGTGGAGGACCGGCTGCGTCAGAGCGGCTTCGACAGGGGATATTTTGCAGGCAAGGAGTGCTTTGACGGCGGCTGTGGAACGGGGCGGCTCGCCCTGGCCATGGCAAAAATGGGAGCGAAACGGGTCGTGGCCGCCGACTTCGGCGGAGCGAGCCTGGACTTCTTCAGAAAGCAGCTCGACCGGTCCGGCCTGGACACCGTGGAGGTGGTGCAGGCGGACATCACCGACCTCTCCGGCATGGAGTCGGGCAGCTTCGATTTCGTCGCCTCAAACGGCGTGCTCCACCATACGGACAAATGTCTTGAAGGGTTGGACGAGCACTACCGGATCACGAAGCCCGGCGGGGTCCTGTGGCTCTATCTCTATGGAGACGGCGGGTTCTACTGGGAAATCTACGACACCCTGCGCACCCTGACCCGCGATATCGACGTCCCCCGATTCAGGAACGCCCTGGTCTCATGCGGCGTCAGGGAAGGGCTCGTCTACACCATGCTCGACAATATCTTCGCCCCGAGGACCTACCACTTTGCCAGCGACATCGTGGCCCGGCTGAACGCGCAGCACCCGGCCACCTGGAGCTGGCAGGACGGCGCATCGATCTTCGACAATCCCTCGAAATACACCCGGACCCGATACGGCAAGGACATCCTCGGCCCCGAAGGAGAGGTGCGGGTCGTGGTGCGCAAGGACTAGCCCTTGGCCGAGGCGGACTGCCTCACTCCGGCGACATAGGAATCGTCAAGGCCGAACGCGGTGCGAAGGGACGGGGCGGCGTGGAGCTCGATGCCCGCCTCCCCTATCATGGCGGCATTGCGGGTAATGGCCTTGCGCAGCATCCGCCCGGACCGCTCCACCACGGCGGTCCAAAACTGGATGCCGTCCTCCTTGGTGTAGGCCATGAAGTTCGAATCCGCGATCTGGATGCTGGCCGGCTTTTGCCGCACGGCCCAGTCGAGAAAGAGGTGAGCCTCGTGCACGTTCAACGGCGTGACGAGGTATTTGAGCGATACCTTGCATTTTCCCGCTTCCAACACCTTGCCGATGAACGCCTTGGTCTTGTCAAAATCAAGCCCCATGATCGTGCGGTATGTGTTGTCGGTAAAGCCGACGATGGAGAACGTCGCGGTCTCGAAGAGGACGTTGAACAGCCGAAACGCGGACAGCGGGGCGTTGCCGTTGGTTATGATGTGCATCCGCATCGACGGGAACCGGCCCTTGACCGTTGCCAGGAAGTCGAGCGTCCGCGGCTGCGCCAATACCTCCCCGCCCTGCACGGCGATGCCGCCGGGCCTGAGCCTGTCGATCAGACGCAGGAGGTCGTCATACAGCTCGTACGACCCCCTCCACTCCGGCGCATGCACGCAACACATGGCACACTGCGCATTGCACGTCAGGCCGAACTCGATGTTGAACGAATTGAACGCGGTCGATGTCGCCTTGACCAGGCTATACCCCGTTTCCACCTGATCGGACATCTCCGGGATGATGACGGATGAATAGGTCTCGCAGGAACACTCCTTGTCGAACTCGATGATCCTGTCCGCAATATCGGAGTCCCTGATGGAGCCGACCCGGTACTGCGGGCGCGACCAGAGCCGACAGCACGGAAAGACATCGCCATCATGGTTTATGAATATGTTCTTCAACATGCATTCCTGCCGTGTCTTTTCCATCTGTGCTCTCTCTGTATACTGGATCATTCAGGAAACATGGCCCCCGCCTCTCAAAGCCCCGCGCCGCTCCCATGATCGATTGCCTGAGGCTCCCGGCTCCGAGGAGACACGGAGGAAAAGGCCCGGAGCGTGGAGCAGGGACGGGATCGAATCTCAATCGCCTTTTCCAGGCAGGACGTCAGCCGACGTCCACGACCGACTGCATGAGGCAGTCGTAAAGCGCCTCGTTGCCCCGCTCTCGACTCGCCCCGTCTGCTTTCAGCCGATCGAAGATCGGTGCGGCCTTGGCCCGGAAGGCGGCATGATCCACGCATTTCGAACTGATGAAACACCTGGCGCAAGACGCAGGCAACTCGTCAAGCTTCGCCCTCTCGGCCGCGTCGATATAGGCGTTGCGGCGAGGAGCCTGCATTATCTCGGATATGCCGACGTCCAGAAGGTTCCCGACCAGCACCGAGTCATCGTCCCTGTGTTCGAAGCAGCACCCAGCGTCGCCGTTCTCGAACACCGTGAGAGAGGTTTCAAGGGAAAGGCATTTGGCGTGCGTGATCCTGTTAACCAGCGGAAAGATGGAGTTTTCCCTGATGAAGGTGTTTATCCCGGTGAAGGAATGGGCCGACAAGAAAGAGAGACTGAGCGTGTCGAGAGTGAAATGGTCCGCGAACTCCAGCAGAAAAGAATAGAGTTCCTTCGCGGTCTGTTTGGTCAGGATGTAGTTCACCTCGGACGAATACTGGATGCCGTGTGCGTCCGAGTAGGCCTGAATGGCGGCGAGATTCGCGCGGAGCCGATCGAAGGAGCCCTTGTGGCGCATGATCTCATAGGTTTCCCTGGTTCCGCCGTCTATGGAATAGCGGAACCGCAACACCTTGGGTTTTTTCTCCGCACGGTCCAGCCTGTCGATGAACCGGTCCAGCGCCTGACCGTTGGAAGAAATGGTGTTGAACAGATTCAATTCCTCAGTATAATTGAGAATATCGACTATTTCCGGGTGAAGGATAGGCTCGTTGGTCGTATGGAACGCCAGATGGCACGACGGATATCCGTCCGCAATGGCCGAGGCCAGCTTCCTGAAGAGCGCAAGCGGCATGAACCGCTTCTTCTCCGGGTAGTCCTGGCTCTTGCACATGGGGCAGTTCAGATTGCAGATATTGGATATGGAGACAAAAAAATGGCTCATTGTGTGTCCTTGTGCGGAGCGGCTCGCCCCGTCCTGTCTGATGTCTGCGTCGCGGCGGTCCGTCAGCGGGCCGACGGCCTTCCGACCATCCCGAACCGCAGCCTGCCGTCGATGTCCAGAAAGGTCATGGGCGGACGGCCGAGGTCATGGGTGAAATCGAAAAACGCGGTGTTGCAGTCCACGTTGTCCGCCACGGCCATTTGCAGGCCGTCGAAATGCTCCCAGGCGAAGGAGAGCTCCCAGGTCATGTTATCGTGGGTGTGGTCGCTGTCGTGCAGGAAGACGACCGACTGACCGGCGCACTCCCCGGCGACCTCGGGAAGAATGTCCCGCGAGGAGCCAAGGCGCAGGTCCCACAGCCCGTGAAGCCGCTGCGGGACGACCCATCCCGGCTGACGGTCCGGCGGCAGGGTGTCCGTAAAGCCGTCCTGGTTGGCCGGGCCGGTCTCGAAGAAGGAGGGCAGGTCCACCGAGACCAACCGCCCGCCGCCATTCTCGCTGAGGGCCTGGAGCAGGAACAGCGACGTCAGCCCGTGCAGCACGCCGGTCTCGACGAAGACCTGCGGCCTGAGCAGTCGGATCAGGCAATACATGACGATCCGGTAGGCTCCCAGCTCCTCCACCGACCCGAAACGCTTGGTGCGAAAGAACGGCTCGTCAGCCACGGCGTCCTCAATGTCGGCAAGGACAGTCGTGTCCGCGTCGAGATGGACGACGGGGTCAAAGCCGAGGTCCAGGCCGGTCCACCGCTCCAGCTTGCGCACCTGCGCGCGTATTATCTCTCCCGGCATGGCCCTGCGCCTACCCTTCCCCGTCCCGCAGGACATCGGGATAATTCCGCGAGTTGAAGCCGGGGAGCTCCACGCAGGAGCCGGAGCCGCACTCCTTGCACACGCCCTCGTATATTCCCTTCACCTGATTTGCCCGGAGCCGCCTGTGCGCGTTCTGCCATATGTTCCTGATGCCTTCCTCGCCCACGTTGCCCAGCGTGCACTTGCCGTTGGCGTCCAGGAAGCAGTGGGTCATGCGCCCGTCGCTCAGGATCATGGGATTCCACAGAGAGCAGCACGGCCCGGTCCGGGCCGCGGCCCGGTCGTTTGGCTCGGCCAGGCCGTCGATCTCGGACATGGGCACATCGGACCGCAGGTCGGCCCAGGTATGCAGCGTGACGAACTTGTACTCCAGCCCATGGTCCTCGCACCAGGTGACAAAGGCCTGCATCTCCTGCTCGGAGTCGTTGATGCCCGCGTAAATCTGATAGGCGATCTCCAGGCGCTTGTATTCCGAGAGGCCGTCGAGGTGCTTCTTGAAGGCGGTCACGTTCCGTATCAACGTGTCGAAGCTGCCCCCCCGGCGGATCTGCTCGTAGGACGAGGCGGTGAACCCGTCGATATCAACGCCGAAGATGGGAACCGAGGAGTCGGCCAGTTTCTTGTAGTTGTCGTCCTTGAGCAGGTTCTGGCCGTTGGTGAAGAGGATGGTGTTTTTCATCCCCTTCCTGCCCGCGTAGTCAAGCTTCTCGAACAGGGTCTCGTCCATGAGCGGGTCACCGATGCCGTACAGGTGGACATAGGCCAGGGGATACTCGTCCACGATCTCGTCCACGATCCCCTTGAACAAGTTGAGGGCCATGTCCTCCGTCTTTCTCTGGAACATGGAACGCACGCACATGAGGCAGTCCAAGTTGCACCGGCTGGTGACCTCTATGTAAAGCTCCGTGGGAAAATGTTCGTTCAGAGCGAAGAAGGCCTGGCTCAGGGCGTCGTCGAGCTCTCTGTCGTTGATGGGAAAGTCGAAGCTGCCCCGCTCGTGCTGCCAAAGCGACGAGCGCGCGTGGGAGCTCACCCTGTCGAGCAGAAAGGGGATCAGCCCCTTTGCCTTCTGGTGGT
>CAMYLL010000016.1 GCA_947259235.1 uncultured Pseudodesulfovibrio sp.
CATGGGTGGTGGCGATGACCTCCAGGCTCACCGGGCCGTCCACCATGGAGCAGATGAGGGAGGCGTGGTCGCGCCAGTCGCCGCCTTCGCGGTCGAGGATGGTGGGGTTGGTGGTGACGCCGTCGAGCAGGCCCAGCTCGCCGACTTCGCGTATCTGGTCCACGTTGGCCGTATCGAGAAAAAACTGCATTGGTCCTCCTTGCTATATACTGGCAACCCATTGACCTTTTTCACATTGCTTCGACACTATCACAATAAGGCGAGGGGTCAATCCCAAGATTGGTGTTTCGTTTCCCTTCGTATTCCCCTTTCCCCCGGCTTTTGTTTTGGGTACATTCCGCCCATGTCGAACATGAAACCAATCCACGTCATCGGCCTTGCGCCCGGATCTCTTGAAATGACCGCGAGCGCCCGCGAGTTGCTGGCCAGCGCGGACCTTGTGGTGGGCGGCAAGCGGCTGCTGGCGGCCTGCCCGGAGGGGGCGACGGCCAGGGACGCACGGCGTCTGGCCATCACAGGCCCGCTGGAGCCGGTCTTCAAGGCCATCCGCGAGACGTCGGCCAAGGGGCGCACCGTGGTTGTCCTGGCGGACGGGGACCCGCTCTTTTACGGCATCGGCAAGCGGCTGGGCGAGGAGCTTGGGCGCGAGAATATGGTGGTCGAGCCGAACCTCTCCACCATGCAGGTGGCCGCGGCCCGGCTCGGGCTGCCCTGGCAGGAGATGGATTTCGTCTCCCTGCACGGGCGTGACGATTTTTCCCCCCTCTATGCGGCCCTGGTGCGCGCCGATCTCATCGCGGTCTTCACCGATGCCGAGAACACCCCGGCCGAGGTGGCCCGCGCCCTGCTCGAACGCGGGGCCGAGTGCTTTGCCATGACCGTGCTCGAAGACCTGGGCATGCCCGATGAGCGCATCCGCTCCCTGGCCCTGCCGGAGACATGGGGCATGGAGTTTTCGCCCCTCAACCTCGTCATCCTGGAGCGGCTGTATCCGCCGGAGATCGAGCTGACGCTGGGCATCCCGGACCATTTCTACCTGCATCAGAAAAACCTGATCACCAAGCTGCCCGTGCGCGCCACGGGGCTGGCCCATCTCAATGTCGAGCCGTCGTCCACCATATGGGACCTGGGCGCGGGCTGCGGCTCGGTGTCCATCGAGGCGTCGCACCTGGCCCGGCGCGGCCGCGTCTTTGCCGTTGAGCGGCACAAGACCCGGGCGGCCATGATCCGCGAGAACATCCGGCGCACCGGCGCATGGCTGGTGGACACCGTCCTCGGCTCCATGCCCGATTGTCTGGAAGGACTGCCCCGGCCTGATCGCATCTTCATCGGCGGCGGCCTGGGCGGCCCGTCCAACGAGGACACCTCCCTGCTCGAGGTCGCCTGCGAACGTCTCAAGGACAGGGGACGCATGGTGGTTCACTGCATCCTCCTCGACACCCTGCACACGGCCAAGGACTACTTCCAATCCCTGGGCTGGCATTTCGGCGTCACGCAGCTCCAGGCCTCGGCCACGGACTCCCTTGCCGGAGACCTCCGGTTCAAGGCGCAGAACCCCGTCTTCATCCTCTGGGCCGAGAAGCCCTAGCCGGGGCCGTGCGGCCGGGAACAACCGCCGGAGCGGGGCGTGCGCGCCGATGGGGCGACGTCCTTCCTTTGACGCATCCAGGGGCGTTGGATTTCCCGGTCTTGGCGCGGAGCGGTGAATGGTGTATTCCATCCGCACACCGCTCGACACAAGGAAAGCCATGCCACCCACCATCGATACCGCCCGATTCGTGGCCATTGATTTCGAGACCGCCGATTCCAAGAGAGATTCCGCCTGCGCCGTCGGGCTGGTCGTCGTGGACCGGGGCGAGATCGTGGCCCGCGATTATCGCCTGATCCGCCCGCCCAGGCCCCATTTCAATCCCTTCTGCGTGCGGGTGCACGGCATCCACTGGGAAGACGTCGCCCACCAGCCGACCTTCGGCGCCCTGTGGCCGGAGATCGCGCCCATCTTTCACGGCGCGGATTTCATCGTGGCCCACAACGCGCCCTTCGACAAATCCGTGCTCAACGCCTGCTGTCGCGAGTCTCGCTGCGACGCGCCCGCCCAGCCCTTTCTCTGCACGGTCCAGCTTGCGCGCACCACGTGGCAACTGCCGTCCAACAAGCTGCCCCATGTCTGCGATCATCTCGGCATCGATCTGACCCACCATCACGCGGCCTCGGACGCCGAGGCGTGCGCCCTCATTGCCGTGAGCGGACTGCGTGAGAACCCCGGGTTCCTGAGCAGGGTGCTGTGATGAGCGGGACGAGAAAAGAAAGCCGCATGGGCATGGTCCATTTCATCGGAGCCGGGCCGGGCGATCCCGAGCTGCTGACCGTCAAGGGACAGCGGCTCATCAGCGAGGCGGACCTCGTCCTCTACGCCGGGTCGCTGGTCCCGCGCCAGGTGGTGGCCTGCGCCAAGGCAGGCGCGCGCGTGGTTGACTCCGCGCCCCTTGATCTGGAGCAGACCCACGCCCTGATGCTCGACACCGCGCGGGCGGGCGGCATGGTGGCCCGCGTGCATACGGGCGATCCGTCCCTGTACGGCGCGATACGGGAGCAGATGGAACTGCTTGAGCGCGACGGCGTGCCCTGCGCCGTGGTCCCGGGCGTGACCTCCGCCTTTGCCGCGGCGGCCCTGGCCGGGCGGTCCTATACCGTACCCGAGGCCACCCAGACCCTGATCCTCACCCGGCTGGCAGGGCGCACTCCCGTGCCCGAAGCCGAGTCCCTGTGCAAACTGGCGGCCCACGGCTCGGCCATGTGCATCTATCTTTCGGCAGGCGACCCCGAAGGGGTGCAGGCCCAGCTGCTGGCAGGCGGACTGGCCCCGGCCACCCTGGTGGTCATCGCCCGGCGCGTGGGCTGGCCCGACGAGGCCGTGGCCGAGACCGACCTGGGCCACCTGGCCTCCACGGCGCGGGACCGCGGCTTCACCCGTCAGACGGTGTTCCTGATTCTGCCGGGCCAGGGGATCGACGACGCGGCCTCGGCCCGGTCCCTGCTCTATGACAAGGATTTCAAGCACATGTATCGAAGCTAGGAGGACCTATGGAAACCCTGGAGATTCGGACCCATGAGCGGGAGGAGATGGCCGACATCACGCGTGCGGTCAACGCCCTGATCCACACCAACGGCTGGACGGACGGCGCGCTGCTGCTCTACTGCCCGCACACCACCGGGGCGGTGACGGTCAACGAGGGGGCGGACCCGGACGTGGTCCGCGACATCACCGTGAACATGAACAAGCTCGTGCCGCACCGGGGCGACTATCGCCATGCGGAGGGCAACTCCGATGCCCACATCAAGTCATCCATGTTCGGCTGTGATCAGATGGTCATCGTGGAGGACGGCCATGTCCAGCTCGGCACGTGGCAGAAGCTATACTTCTGCGAGTTCGACGGGCCGCGCAGCCGGAAGCTGTGGGTCAAATTTCTCGCTTCCCAGGAGGGGTGACACGCCCCGGCCGTGGAACAGGTCGTATAAAAAAATCATGGAAGATGCGGCCGGGCGTGATAGCTTTTCATGAGATACGCATGAAGAGAGGGGGGGATACCACATGACGACTCTTTGCAGAATTCTTGCCGTTTTCGCAGTGATGGCGATTCTTTTGCCCACGGCTTCGCAGGCGCAGACAAAGACCCGGCCCATCCGGCCCGATCTGCGACTGGTGGTCGGTGTTGCGGCAGGGGGATTGGGCGGCCAGCTTGAACATGTTCAGGATCGGGAGGAGCAGCTGCGTCTGCTGCGCGACTTCGTGGGCGCGGCCAGATTTTTTCCGGAACGCAACGGGTATTTTTTCGTATATGACGCGACGGGCGTGTGCGTGGCCCATGGGGAGCAGCCTTCGCTCGTGGGCCGCTCGCTGATCGACTTGAAGGACAAGAACGGCTTTCTGGTGGTCAGAGCCCTGCTGGACAAGGCGAAGGCCGGCGGCGGGTTTGTCGAGTATTATTGGGAAAAGCCGGGAATGCCAGGGACCTATGGCAAGCTCGGCTATGTGGAGCCCATTCCGGGAACCGAGTTCGTCATCGGCTCGGGCATCTATCTTTTGGAGAACTGGTAGCCCGCTCCCCGCTCATGACGGGCGGGGCAGGGCGCGCCCTCCCTCCTTTCTGCCTTCCCTCTCTTGCCTGCCTTTTTTCCCATCACGGCTTCCGCCATGCCAGCGTCCGATTACGCGGGATGCATCCCGTGTGACGACGGTCAGCGGACGTTCTGCACGCGAATGTACAGGGCCAGGCCGAGCATGGTCAGGCCGATGCCGAGCCAGCCCATGGTTCCGGGAAGCGCCCCCCCCAGGAGCAGGGCCTCGCCCGCCAGGGAAAAGACCACCTCCATGGACTGGGTGCAGTCGGCCGCGGCAAGCTCCGATGCGGAGCGCGCCGTGTGGCGGGCATAGAGAAACAGGCTGGTGGCGGCCACGCCGGAGAACAGCGCCACCAGGGCAGTATTCATGACCTGATCCATGGCGGGCGGCGGCGGGGCGGTGGCGATGATGAGTACGACCCACAGCGGGAGCGAGCCAAGGGTCAGGAGCAGGACGCGGCAGAAGGGATCGTCCATGGCCGGTGAATCCAGCCCGGGGATACGACGCCTGCCGCCCGCGCGCGCCTCCCACACCAGCTGGTTGCCGAAGGGATAGGCAAAGGCCGCCACCAGGACGGGCACGGCCCCGAGGAGCACCTCGCGCCATGAGCCTCCGGCGGCCTGCTCCCAGTTGATGAGCAATACTCCGGCGAAGATGAGCAGGGTCAATGCCATGGCCCGCAGGGGCACGGCCCGGCCAAAGGCGAGCAGGACCACGGGAGTGGCCAAAATGGTGGTCTGCCAGGTAGCGGCCACCACCCAGCCCGGGGCGTAGGACGCGCTGAAGGTGATCAGGGCGTAGAACACGCCGAAGCCGACGCCTCCGGCCAACGTCCAGAACACCCAGTGGCGGGCATAGAGCCGGAGCGATTCCATCAGCAGCCGCCGCCGGGCGGCGAACAGGCCAAGCCCCAGAAAACCGAGCATCCAGAAATAGCGCAGGCTGGCGGACCAGACCCAGTGCCCGCCGTCCAGGCTCATGGCCCGGTTGAGGACAAAGGTGGTGCTGAAAAAGAGGGCGGCCAGGATGCCGACGAGCACTATCCTCACGAGGCCGTCCCGTGGTCGTCGCGTGGCTGGAACGCATCGAGCGGATAGTCTACCGAAATCAGAGTCAGCCCTTGGGGCGGGGCCGTGGCCGGGGCCTGGGCGCGGTCGGTCCGGCGCAGGATGCCCGCCGCCTGGTCGGGCGAGAGTTTGCCCCGGCCGCAGGCCACGAGGCAGCCCATCAGATTGCGCACCATCTGCTTGAGGAATCCGTCCGCCGTGAAGCGCCAGACAGACTCGTGGGCCGTCTGTCCTGGGCGGCGCGAGATGTCAGTCAGGGTGCGCACGGTGGAGCTGACCGGGGTCCCCACGTTCTGGAAGGCGGCAAAGTCGTGCTCGCCCACGAGCCGTGCCGCCGCCTCCTCCATGGCCGCCGTGTCCACCGGGCCGCAGTTCCAGACAAAGCGGCGGCGCTGGGGCAGGCAGAACTCGAGGGTGTGCCACAGGGTGTACTCGTAGGTCTTGGCCAGTGCGGCGTAGCGGACGTGGAAATCAGGGGCGACCCTGCGGCATTCGGTCACGCGGACGTCGTCGGGCAGCAGGGCGTTGAGTGCGCGCTGCCAGGGGACGGTGGCCCGGGCCTGCGGGCAGTCGAAGTGCGCGGCCTGGCCCATGGCGTGGACCCCGGCATCGGTGCGGCCCGAGCCGTGCACCCGGACCGGTGACCCGACGATGACCGCCAGCGCGGCCTCAACCACGCCCTGCACGGTCCTGTCGCGGGGCTGGAGCTGCCAGCCGCAGAAGTCTGTGCCGTCATAGGCAAGGGTGAGCATGAAGCGGGGCATGTGCGCGTTCCGATGGTTGCTGATGGGTCTGCGGCCAGTTGGTCCGGTCCTTTAGTACGTCAGACGCGGTTTTTTTTGAAGCGTCAATTTCGAGCGGCCCGGGCGCGGGGCAGGGCGCAAAAAAGACGGGGAGCCGCCTGTACGCAGGGACTCCCCGTCTCGAAACGTCCTGATTGCCGGTCTGTTGGGTTACATGAAGGGTATCTGAAGCTTGGTCAGCCGCTCAGAGAGGTCGGCCGCCTTCTTGGCTTCGACAAAGGACAGGATTTCACCCGCCTGCCGTCCGCGCATGCCTGACAAAACCTTGACGGCCAGATCGACGTCCATGGATTGGAGTATCTCGGCCGCTTTCTTGGCCTTGGTGTTGGAGAGCATGTCCACCAGTTGCTTGACGCGCTTGTCCTTGATGTTCTGGGCCTCGTCGAGCATCTGCTTGATCTCGCCGTGCAGCTTTTCGACCTTGGCCGCCTCGGCGCGGATGGACGCCTCCATTTCCTGAAGGGTGCGCTCCTTGATGGCCAGCTCCTCTTCCTTGCGCTTGAGGGCCTTCCATTCCTGGGGCAGGTCCTGCTCGGTGCGCAGGTCCTCGGCGGCCTTGTCCATCTGGGCTTCCTCGGCCGCAGCCTGGTTGGCGGCGGAGTTGGCCGCGTCGGCCACCGGGGTGGGCGGTGCGTCCTGCGCGGGCGGGGCCGTCTGGGCCTCTGCGGGGAGAGCCTCGGGCATCACCGCCTGGACGACCTTGAGCGTCACGGAATCGACGCTGAGCATGCCGAAGACAGCGAGCTTGAGCAGGGCCAGAAAGACGAGACTCAGGAGGACCCTAGATATCTTCATGTTTGTACCGAAGAGTTGCCATCTCGTCGTTTTCTTTGAGTTCTTTGGCTGTTTCTTGTGCATGATACTTCTTGGTTTGATTTTCCTTGAGCTTTTCCAGGAGCTTCTTTTCCTTGGAGCGGTCGATGGCTTCCTGGCGCCGCTGTTGCAATTTGTGCTCCAACTGATTCAGGACGATCCGTTCGCGGGAGAGGTCCTGCTCCAGGGCGTCCTTGTATTGCCGCCACAGCCACATGTCGTTGGCACTTTTGCCTGACTCCGCAGCCTTGTCGTGGTGGACCCGGAGGCGTTCCTCCAGGTCGGCCGTCAGCGCCGCCTGGGCGTTGCGGGCCGCCTGGGCCTGGGCCAGGGCCGCCCTGGCCTGGTCCTCAAGCTGGGTGCGGTAGTCGAGGACCTTCTGGAGTTTGAAGGAAAATGGCTTGCTCATGCGTATCAATGCCACGATCGGGGCGACCGGGCAAGGCGTCGGCTACGCGCCGGTGGTGTGCAGGGGAGCCAGCCCGCAATAGCCCTGCTCCCGGGCGTCGTCGGCCCAGCGCCACATCATGCACATGGTCCCCTGGCACATTTTCATCTTGTCGTCGCTGGTCTTGAGCAGGGGGCAGAACTTGAATTTGGCTTCGCTTTCGCTGGTGTTCACGAGGGACTCCTTGCGGCTTGATGTGGAAATGGCGCGCCGCAGGGGTGCGGCGCGCCATCATGATACCTTTCTTTTTCCGTTCAGGCTAGCTACCGGGGACGGCCGCCTGTTCCGTGCTCGGCGCGGCGGGCGCTTCGGCCACGGGCGAGGCGCACATGTCCAGCAGGGCCTCCATGCCGATCATGCACTTGAGCCTTTCCAGGGCGAGCACGCTCTTGCGTGCGTCGGCGTCCAAAACTTCGGCATACCCGCCGTCGGCGATGACGCGGGCGTATTCCCTGCTTTGGAGTTTGGGATTGTCCTTGAACCGGATCTCGAAGTTTTTGGCGTATTCCTTGATCTGCTGGTCGATGACTGGCTTGGGCATGGCGGCCACGGCGCGCATGCCTGCGGCGACCTCGTCCGGGGTCAGCGTTGCGGATTCGAGCACCTTGCTGAAGCTGCGGGCATAGCGCAGGCTGCCGTCGTAGATGTGGCCGCGCTTGACCACGTTCATCCCGGCCCATCCGGCCTTGAGCCACTTGAACAGGAAGACGGAGCTCCTGGGGGCCACGGCGTCGTGTTCGGTAAAGACCTGGACCGAGCCGGAGCGGTACATGAAGGTGTCCATCCAGCCGATCATGCCCTTGTTGAGGCCCTCGATGCCGGAGTAGAAGTAGTCCCATTCCTGGTCGTCCAGGATGGCGCCCTTGCGGCCCACGTCGGATTTCTCGGGCTGCTCGGAGATGGAGATGGCCACGTTCTTGCCGTCATGCTTGAGCAGGATGATCAGCCTGTCCAGGTCGTAGCGGTAATATGCCTCGGCAAAGGAATCCGGTGTGTTGACCTCGAACTCGCGGCCGCGGACCAGCACGGGCTTGTCCAGGCTGGGAAGCTCGTCCCACAGGCGGCGGGGCCGGGTGAGGAACTCGCTGCCCTCGTGCCAGCCCGAGAGGCGGAGCACGGCCGGGCACAGCAGGAAGTTGGGGATGTCCGGGTTGTAGAAATAGCGCAGGATGGTCTCAAGGGTGGTGGGGACCTCCTTGCGCAGGCAGACGCCCAGGCCGCCGAAGCGGCGGGCGGGCGCGATGTCCTTGGGGTCGTCCTGCATGGTGGTCACGAAGTCCAGCATGGGCTTGACCTTGGCCGGGTCAAAGGACGCGTCCGGGGCATGGAGCACCTCGAAGAGGTAGTCGATGCTCTCCTCCACGCTGCCGTCGAGGGGGGTGGGGGTCTTGGCGAGCTGAACGTCCATGATGCCCGTCTCGTCATCCTCGGCCATGGCCGGGGCGGGTATGAGCAGGGCGGCGCAGACGGTCAGGGCCAGGAGCCCGGCCAGGAACGCGGCGGGCACAGAAAAGCGCCCGGTATTACAAGTGGTTTTTTTCATGCGGTACTGTGAATCCTCCCCGCGATCAGCGGGCTGGTGGTGTAGCTGGTGTATATTTACTAGATAGTAATGTTCGGAACGTTTGGCAAGCGCGTGATTTGTGTGGCTGTATTGGTCTGCAATGACAGACTATTTCTTCTTTTTCAGCGAGAGAAGGTCCACCCGGGTCACCGCCCGGCTGCCGAACCTGCGGCGTACGGCGTCCACGGCCAGGTCCAGCTCGCTCGATGCCTCGGCCGTGCCGGGGGCATCCTCGAACAGGGAAATCTGCCGCGTGCGGGCCTCGAAGTTGGACACGCCCACGCCGATGAGACGCACGGCCCGGCGCAGCTCCAGCTGGTCGAGCAGCTCGCGGGCGGTCTCGAAGATCAGGGCGGTGGCGTCGGTGCGCGCATCAAGACTCTTGCTGCGCGTGATCTGGCTGAAGTCCGCATACTTGACCTTGAGGGTCACGGTGCGGCCCTTGTAGCCGTGGGCGCGCAGGTCGGCCCCCACCCGCTCGGACTGGGCCAGAATCCAGCGCGTCAGCTCTTCCCGGTCGGTGGTGTCGCGGGCAAAGGTGTTCTCCGCGCTGCAGCTCTTGGCCTCGCTGGTGGGGATCACGCCGCGCGGGTCGATGCCCCCGGCCCGGTCGTGCAGCACGCCGCCATACTTGCCCAGCCGCTGCTCCCAGTAGTCGCGCGGCTTGTGCAGAACGTCGCCGCAGGTGCGCACACCCAGACGCCGCAGCGCCTCCACCAGCTTGGCCCCCACGCCCGGAACCCTGCCCACGGGCAGTTGGCGCAGGAACCCCTCCATGTCGTCCGGCCCGAGGATGAACATGCCGTCCGGCTTGTTCACGTCCGAGGCGATCTTTGCCAGGAAGCGCACCGGGGCCGCGCCCACGGAGCAGGTCAGCCCCGTGACCTCGTGCACCCGCGCCTTGATCCGCCGCCCCACCTCGTCAATGGGGCCGAAGAGCCGCTCAAGCCCGGTTCCGTCCAGATACGCCTCGTCCACACTCGCCTGCTCCACGGTGGGGGAGAACTCGCGAAGGGTGTCCATGACCTGGCCGGACACTTCCTTGTAGCGGCCCATGCGGCCGGAGACGAGCAGGATGTCCGGGCAGAGGCGGCGCGCCTTGACCACGCTCATGGCAGAGCGCACGCCCCTCCTGCGCGCCTCGTAGCTGGCGGCCGAGACCACGCTGCGGTCGGACGTGCCGCCCACGGCCAGGGGTTTGCCCCGGTACTCGGGATGGTCCAGCTGCTCCACCGAGGCGAAGAAGGCGTCCATGTCTATATGAAGAATCCAGGTCTGCATGGCCCTGATATAGCCGCTGACGGGCGATTTGTTAAGAGAATGCCGACGGCCGCGCCGTGGGCCGCGCCGTGCGTACGCATTCCTGCGACGCCCCGGGAAGGCCTGTGGAGAGTGTACTCTATTTCTTCGCAGGACCGTACTTGTCCACGAACCACTGCACCTGACGGCACACGCCCATGAGCAGGTTGAACTCATTGCGCTTGAGGTTGATCTTGGCAAAGAAGCGGCGCACCGGGAGCATCCAGTAGTCCGGGTTGTCGTCCTTGAGAAAGTCGATGGCCAGGAGGCTTTGCTGGAGGTTTTGGAAGAGGGCCTCCTGCTCCTGCACCGTGGTGGCGCGCTCCTGGGGCGGCCCGTCCGGGGTGAAGGGGGCGTCCAGGGCGCGCTTGAAGCACTCGTAGAGCACCACGACCACGGCCTGGGCCAGGTTGAGGGACGTGCCTTCGCGGCTGGTGGGGATGGTCATCAGGCCGGAGCAGATGGAGGTCTCGTCGTTGGTCAGCCCCTTGTCTTCGGGGCCGAAGACGATGGCTACCCGGCCGCCGGAGCGCAGCCGTTCGTCCACCACACCGGCCAGGGTCGCCGGGGACATGATGCCTTTGCGCCAGCCGCCGGTGCGGGCCGTGGTTCCGTAGACGGCGGTGAATCCTTCCACGGCCTCGGCCAGGGTTTCCACAATCTGTGCGCCTTCGAGGATGTGGCGGGCATGGGCCGTGGCCAGGGGGCGCGCCTTGTCCATGTCGAAGTTGTACGGGGCCACCAGGATGAGCCGGGACACGCCCATATTCAGGCAGGCGCGGGCTGCGGAGCCTACGTTCTCAGGGTATTTGGGCCGGAAGAGGACTACGGCCAGATCGTCGAGCATGTCGTTTCTCCGTCTTGCGTGAACGCCCGTTTCGGCCGGAACGCCCGGCCTCCGTTATGCGTGTCCGGCATGTAGCACATGGCCCGCAGATGTCAAAGGGCGAGGCAGGGGGCGAGCCGTTCGAGACAGGCGCGGCGCACTCTCTGCCTGATGCATTGGGTGTTGTGTGTCGTGTTGGTGATGTTGCATTGCAGTATGTGAAGCGTTGTCGATTTCAGTGATGGTGTTTTTCGATCCACGATACGGATTGACTGATCAGTTAACATGGTGTTGCGGCCATATGTCCTTCGTATCATCCATGATTGACCGCTCAGTCAACTCTCATGGTCGCACATAACGCCCCGGAGCGCTTGACTGATTGCTCCGTCAAAAGGCAATGATATTGAATCTCTATAAAAATCAAGGCGTGACGCTGTGCTCTGCGGATAAAATGCATTGAAAAATTTGTGTTTTTGTGACACAACATGCTACCGGTTGGAGTCCTTCTCCGACCGGGGTGTTTTTTATCCTGTCCAATGCTGGCGGATGAAAATAGTTGCGGTCCATACTAACATTCTTGCGGTCCAAGGAGGAATCATGAAACGGATTTTAATCTTTGCCCTGGCCCTCGTGGTGGTGCTCGGCATGTCTTTCTCGGCTCAGGCCAAAAAACGCTACGTCTTCGGCGGCGGCCCGGCCGGCGGTACGTTCCAGGTGGTGGCCAACGCCATCCAGGTCTTCGGCCCACTCAAGAACAACCCGGACTTTTCCATCAAGGCCCAGTCCTCGGGCGGTTCCACCGAGAACCTGCGCACCGTCAACGCCGGTCGCGCGCAGTTCGGCACAGTCTATGCGGGCGAGGTCTTCCTTGGCCGTGAAGGCAAGCTGACCGGCGATCCCAACAAATATGAAAACGTCATGGCCGTGGGCTACCTCTATGGCGCCCCCGCCCAGCTCGTGATTCGCAAGGGCTCCGGCATCACCTCCACCAAGGACCTGGTCGGCAAGAAGGTCGGCGTGGGCAATGCTGGCTCCGGCGCTTTTGCCAACTGCGAGCGCTTCTTCACCCACATGGGCATCTGGGACAAGATCGAGCGCAACGCCATGGGCTACAACGATGCGGCCCAGGCCTTCGGCAACGAGCAGCTCGACGCCTTCTGGCTGTTCACCGCCTTCCCGTCCGGCGCCGTCATCATGGCCGCCCAGACCAACGACATCGACCTGGTCGACCTGGCCGCCGATGCCGAGGCGACCGGCTACTTCAAGAAATACCCCTACTTCGGCCGTCTGTCCGTGCCCGCCGGGACCTACCGCGGCGTGGACCACGACACCCCGTCCTTCTTCGACTCCGCCCTGCTGGTGGCCAACTCCAAGGTCGATGCGGACCATGTCTACGAGCTGCTGAAGGCCGTCTGGTCCGACGCGGGCCTCAAGCATATGGTCGAGCAGAAGAAGACCTTCAAGGAAATGAGCGTTGCCAACGGACTCAAGGGTATCGACCCCGCCGTCATCCCCCTGCATCCCGGAGCCGTGAAGTTCTGGAAGGAGATGGGCGTCCTCAAGTAGGCGATTCCTCCACCGACACAGAGTTATACGGGCGGGGCGCATGCCCCGCCCGATTCCCGCCGCCCCGGCGTGCGGGGCCTGCCGCAGCGGTCACGCCACGCGGCGGGTGCATAGATACGCGCGGCGCGCCCCGGCCCGGCAGATGGCCGGATGACGGCACGCCGACGCGGTATGGCATCACTGTATCAACCACTGCCCGCGCGGCAGTCGCGAGTGCGCAATGTACGAGAAATTAACTAGGCTTGAGCAATATCTCTTCGACTTCCTGTCTGTGGCCCTGGTCCTGTTCTATTCATGGTCGGCCATCTTTGAACCCGCAGCCACCCAGTATCATCGGGGCATCTACGTCATCATCACCTATGTTCTTGTCTTCCTCATCTATAAATCAAAGCATCTGATCTTCCGCATTCTCGATTATCTGCTCATGACGGCGTCAGTGGTCTCCATCGGCTATTGGATCATGAATTTCGAGGCCATCAACTACCGCACCGGCATCGAGACCGATCTGGACAAGTGGATGGCTATGGTCGGCGTCCTGCTGGGCGTCGAGCTGGCCCGCCGGGTGGTGGGCAACGTCTTTGTCATCATCGGCGTGCTCATGCTCCTCTTCGGCATGTACGGCGCGCATATGCCGGAGCTGGTGGCCCACGCGGGCGCGACCTTCCCGGACCTGTGCACCAGCATCTTCTATCGCAGCGACGGCGTGTTCGGCATCATGGCCAACGTCCTGGCAACCTACATCATCCTGTTCGTGCTCTTCGGGGCCTTCCTTGAGCAGTGCGGCGCGCAGAAGTTCTTCATCGACTTCCCCCTGGCCGCCGTGGGCCACAAGCTGGGCGGCCCGGCCAAGGTCTCGGTCATCGCCTCGGGTCTGTTCGGCTCCATCTCCGGCTCGGCCATCGCCAACACGGTGTCCACCGGAACCTTCACTATTCCCATGATGAAAAAGGCCGGGTTCAAGCCCCACGTGGCTGGCGGCATCGAGCCTGCGGCCTCCATCGGCGGCATGTTCATGCCCCCGATCATGGGCGCGGGCGGGTTCATCATGGCGGAAATGACCGGCCTGCCTTACTCGCACATCATGCTCGTGGCCATCTTCCCGGCCCTGATGTACTTCTTCTCCGTCTTCGTCATGGTTCACTTCGAGGCCAAGAAGGACAACGTCGTTGGCGAGCGCTACAAATACAGCGCCTCCGAGATATTCAGGAAGGAATGGCTCTACATCATGCCCCTGGTCCTGATTACGGTGTTCATGCTCGCGGGCTACTCGCCGGGCTACTCGGCCATCATCGGTCTGGCCACCTGCATCGGCCTGTCGTTCAAGGGCGACAGCAAGCGCATCGATCCCACCCTGCTGGTGGTCATGAGCTTCATGGTCCTGTGTCCCTGGCTGGTGAAGCTCGTCGGCCTGGCCGCCGGGCCCGCCGCCGTGGCGGCCATCAAGCCGTTTATGTCCGGGCGCATCCTCCTTGTCTACGGGCTGGTGGCCTCCGCCATCATCCTCGTGGTGCGCAAGCAGACCATGCGCGGCCTGAAGCGCGAGGCTGAAGGGTTTGTGGTCGCGGCTCGCATGGGCACAATCAACTCCCTCAAAATCGGTGCCACCGTCGGCATCATCGGCATCATCATCGGCGTGCTGACCTATTCCGGTCTGGTGCTGACCTTTGCCGATATCGTCATAGAGCTGGCCAACGGCAACCTGATCATGACCATCGTGCTCATCGCCCTGGCCTCGCTCATCCTTGGCATGGGCGTGCCGGTCACGGCGGCCTACCTGATCACTGCGGTGGTGGCCGTTCCGGCCCTGACCCACCTCGGCGTCAACGAGGTGGCCGCCCACATGATCGTCTACTGGCTCTCCCAGGATTCAAACATCACGCCGCCGGTGTGCATCGCCGCTTTTGCAGGGGCGGCCATCGCCGGGGCCAACATGTGGCGGACGGCGTTCACCTCGTTCAAGTTCGCCAAGTTCCTGTACTTGGCGCCGTTCCTCTTTGCCTACGTCCCGGCCTTCTCCCTGGACGCGCCGGTAATGGACATCGCCATCTGGTTCCCGGTCATCGCGATTGCGGTGTACATCTACGCCTGGTTCATGAGCGGCATCTGGTACGGTCCGCTCAAGCGTATGATCATGCCCTCCGCTGCATAGCGCCTGCTCCACGAGGCCCGGGGCGATCCGCTCCGGGCCTCGATTTCCTCCCCCTGCGCAGCCTGCGATTGTCCCCACGCGGCACAGCTTCGCAACAAGCACTGCTCGCGCATTGAAAAACATCATGTCGTGGTGTAAAAATCATGTACGGCGCGTCCGTTTTGGGTTTTTCTAATAAGCATACAGCTGTTTTCACGTTTTCTTTGGAGGATGTATGAGGCGTTCCCTGTTCCTGTTCCTGGCATTGCTGACGGCGTTTGCGCTCCTGGCCGCAGGCTGTTCGTCCGAGCCGCAAAAAGGCAAGGACGGCCCTTCGGCCCAGCGGCAGACCCAGCAGAAGAAGTTCCTTGCCTTTGGCGGCGGTCCCACGGGCGGCACGTTCAATTTCTTCGCCAACAAGATGTCCAGCATCATCTCCCAGAGCAGCGACCGGCTCGAAGTCTCGCCCAAGGGCTCCGGCGGCTCGGCGGAGAATCTGCGGAGCCTGAACAAGGACGCCGTGGACGTGGGCATAGTCTACTCCGGCGACGCATTCCTGGGCCGCAAGGGCGAGCTGCCCGGCGACAGCGTCCGTTACGACCAGGTCCGCGCCCTCTCGTTCCTCTACGGCGCTCCCGCGCAGCTCGTGGTCCGGGCTGATTCCGGCATCACCTCGGCCATGGACCTCGAAGGCAAGGTGGTGGCCGTGGGCAACCCCGGCTCGGGCGCGGCGCTCTCGGCAGAGCGGTTCTTCAGACATCTGGGCCTGTGGGACAAGCTCGAACACCGCAGCCAGGGATACTCCCAGGCCGCCTCTGATTTCATAAGCAGGAAGATCGACGCCTTCTGGCTGCTGGTGGGCTATCCCAACTCCGCCATCATCGAAGCCGCCGGACGCGTGCCGCTCCGGCTCGTGAACCTGCACACCGACGCCGTGGCCTCCAAGTTTTACGAAGCCTATCCTTTTTACACCGAGGTCGTGATTCCGGCCGGGACCTACACCGGTCAGGACACGGAGGTCGTCACCTTCCAGGACGCCTCCCTCTGGTGCGCCAGCGACGTGATCGATGAAAACACGATCCACGACTGCCTCAAGGCCGTCTATTCCGACGAAGGCCTCAAGGAAATGGCCCTTGCCCATAAGGCCGCCAGCGACATGACCTCGGCCAACGGACTTAAGGGCGTGTCCATCCCACTGCATCCCGGCGCAGTGAAGTTCTGGAAGGAGCAGGGGGTGTCCATCCCCCCCAACCTCCTCCCCTAGGAGACGGGCGGGAAAGGCACGATTGCTTCGTTGCCGCGGGCGCGTCAGCCCCTCGCGCAGGGGGACTGCGAGTCGGCTCTGCCGCGCCCTTGCGCCTTGCACTCGCACCTTCCCCGCCCGTCTGCGCGTTCGATCGCGTCCAGTTCTGCCGCTGGCGGGGAGGCGAGGTGGTTTTTTGAGAGGCACGATTGCTTCGTTGCCGCGAGCACGCCAGCCCCTGCGCAGGGGGACTGCGCGTCGGCCCTGCCGCGCCCTTGCGCCTTGCACTCGCACCTTTCCCGCCCGTCTGCGCGTTCGATCGCGTCCAGTTCTGCCGCTGGCGGGGAGGCGAGGTGGTTTTTTGAGAGGCACGATTGCTTCGTTGCTGCGGGCGCGTCAGCCCCTCGCGCAGGGGGAC
>CAMYLL010000017.1 GCA_947259235.1 uncultured Pseudodesulfovibrio sp.
GAGCGTTCCGCCTCCCTGGGCAAGGCCTTGGCTGAGAACGACGCGGATCAGGCCTCGAAAATGGCCCACTCCCTCAAGGGCATGTGCGGCGTGGTCCGCTCCGGCGAGATGTCCGATCTGGCCATGAACATGGAACATTCCGCAAAATCCGGCGACCTGGACGCCACCAGAAAGAGCTACGGTGAGTTCGTGAAAAAGCTGGAAACAGCCCTGGAAGAGATGCGCCGATTCCTGGCCCGCTAACAGGCCGGGCATCACCCGCCATTGTTTCGCTGGTTCGAAAAGGGCACGCCCGACGCGGAGGAAGACTGCGCGTCGGGCGTGCCCTTTTTTGCGGTGTGCAGATGGCCGCGCACATGGTCGGGACGCAGGGAGTCGTTGCTCGGTCACAGTTCCGCCACACGTGATGCTCCGTAGGGCTTGCCGTTCCTGCGGATTGCAAACCGTCTTGCCGCCCAACACCCCCAGGCTCCCCGGGCGGCAACCCGCGCCGGATTCCGCAAGGAAGCTTCTACTCGGACTGCATGTCCATGATTTCCTCAGCGGTCAGGTAGGCCCTCTCAACGGTGATTGTGGCCCCACCATAAGAGACAATCGTACTGTTCAGGGTGTGTGACACATCCAATTGATCTATGCTGGTAATGCCGATGAGCTGGATACGGTCCCCTTCTTCCTTGTTAAAATCAGTGATCGTATCCATGGCGTTGTCATTTGCCCCGAAAACAAAGACATCGGCTCCGTGTCCGCCAGTCAGTGTGTCATTGGCATAATCGCCTCGTCCTCCGTCCAGGGTGTCATCGCCTTCTCCGCCGTCCAGGAAATCGCGATTGCTCCCGCCATGTTGTCGTTGCCTTCACCTCCGTACATGGTGTCATCATCGGAGCCGCCGTACATGGTATCGTCGCCTTCTCCGCCATCCATGACGTCACGCCAGCCGCCTCCATCCATCTTGTCGTTGCCTTCACCGCCGTACATGATGTCTTCGCCTTCACCGCCTTCCATGATATCGTTGCCTTCACCGCCGTACATGGTGTCTTCGCCGTCTCCCCCGCGCAGGGAATCGTCTCCGGTGCCTCCATCTATGGAATCGTCGCCGGCCATACCCTGTAGGGTATCGTTGCCGCCATATCCAAACATCGTGTCGTTGCCGATCGTCCCCCACAACAGATCATCCCCGTTGCCGGTCTTGCCGCCCACAACGGTCTCCAGCGCCATGTCCGAGAGTTCTTCGGTCTGATTCTTCGCAAGATAGCTACGCACGGCCTCGGGGGTGACGGTCTTGCCAAGAGTAGCGCCCACGCGGACAATACTGGAGACATATGCCTCTTCATCGGCTGCTCCGGCCAGTTCGGCCTTGAGCGCATTGTCGTTCATGATGGCATTGATGATGTCTTCAGCTATGGTCTGCATGGATACTCCTGCTGGGTTTGATTGTTTCAAGTATAATCAGGATGCCGTGAAGTCGAAGAAAGATTCAAAAAAATCGAAATAATGAAACATATTTGTGAGAAATGGCCACATAAACTCTATTGATCCGGCCCGAGCGTGCTCTGATTCATGAATGTCCTTTCGTTGTGTCAAAGAAACTCTTGAGCCGGATGAACCGGGGAAAAGGCGTGTGCAAAAAGAGTCGAGTTCGGCAGAGTGAATCAACAGATCATCAGAAACCTTCCCGCTCGGTTTGAAGGGCCTGCTTCATGACGACGTACGCCCGCCAGTAGTTGAAGACGCCACCCAGGAAGAACAGGACGCTCCCCACCAGATATTGCCACGCCAGGAACCCATGCAGGGTCGCGCGGTAGGCCGGGGTGCTCACGGTCCATAAATAGGGAATTGACGCCACGGTGAAGAGGACCGAGCCCATCACGAAGGCCACGGCCGTGAGGTTCATGAGCTGGAGGGTGATGATGGAATCGGATGTGATGATCTGAAGGACGTTGACGCACGACCCGACCACGAAGAGCAGGCTGCCGATGACAAAGCACCATGCGCCGGGGGTCGCCATGGCAACATAGGAGAGAAAGAGAATGCTCCCAACCGTGAAGAGCACCGTGCCGCCAAGGTAGCTGAATGCGGCAATGTAATCCTGCCGCTTTTCACTGTCTCTCTCGGGCCCCTGCTTTGAAGCCTTCCGCCAATGGTGGCGCACTTCCATGAGGTCGTGCCCGGTCACGACGAGGTAGAGCAGGGAGCCGAAAAAGAAGGTCCATGCTCCGAGGTCTGCATAGGCGCTCAAGGCTGGAAAGAAGAGGATGCTCCCCATGATGAACACCAGCCCGCCAGCCTTGTAGAGGACGGCGTTGATGGTTTCCCACCGGAACTGCGATCGCAGGTCGGTCCTGTCTTTTGTCAGGTTGTGGAGCCGGGGACGGTTGACGAACAAATGGGGCATGGCTGGGATCCTGGAGCTGGGTGAAAGATGCGGCGGCGCGAAATGCGTTGGTGGAATACATTGTTATCATAATTGCCGCCCGAGTTCCAATGTGGCTCCCGGGCCTCGGGGCAAGGGCGTGTGACCCGGGGATGAGAAAGTGCGCTGGGCCTGGATAATTCCCAAAAAAAAGGCCTGTCCGCTCATGCGGACAGGCCTTTTATTGTTCCGTGTGGTCTGGGCTATTGCGCCTCGCCTTCGGCCTTGGGGGCCTCGGGAGCGGCGTCAGTGGTCGCCTCGGGGGCCGCCTCGGGCTCGGCCGGGGCTGCGGCTTCGGGAGCTGCTTCCGGTGCTGCCGGGGGGGTCAGGTCCAGCTCGACCTGGTTCATGGCGTTGACGATGTCCGCGGTGATGTCCACGGTATCGGCAGAGGCGATGACCGACTGCTTGCTCAGGATCAGGGTCAGCCCCTTGTCCTTGCGGTAGGTGTCGAGAACCTGGTTGAACTTGGCGTCGATGAGGGCGACCACGCGCTGCTGCTCACCGTTCATGACGTTCTGGAGATCGCCCATGGCGGTCTTGTAAGCGGCCACGGTCTCTTCGGTCTGCTCTTCCTGCATGGCCTTGTAGGCGGCCTCGGCCTGCTTCTGCAGGGGGGCGCCGAGCTCCTGGAGGTAGTTCATGGCGGCTGCGGCAGCCTTGTTGTCCTTGAAGGCGGCGGCTTCGTCCACCACGCCGATGGTGACTCCTTCGGTCTGCTGGTTGCAGCCGGTGAGGAGCATGAGGCCGAGCAGGGCGACGCTCAGCAGGATGATGGTCCGTTTCATATTGGGGTCTCCGTTCGTTTTACTGGTTGTCATCACTCTCGCACGTCGAATGGGCCACACTATACATGGTGCGAAGTCCTGGCAAGGGGAATAAGGGACGGCGGCGGCCCGTTGTCGGACCGCCGCCGTGCGAACGAGCTAGAATCGTTCGAATTCGCTGTCGTTGTCATCTGTCCCCGCCTGGTGGCTATCGGCCGGGAGCGCGGCCCGGGGAGTGCGGGTGACGCGCGGTCCGCCGCCGGAGCTGCCGGGCTGGGCCTTGCGGGCGCTCAGCTTGAAGAACCCGATGGTCTGCTGCAGCTGCACTGACTGGCCCGCAAGCTCCTCCGAGGTGGAGGCCACTTCCTCCGAGGTGGCGGCGTTGCGCTGGACCACGCTGTCCAGGTCGTGGATGGCGGCGGCGATCTCGGCGGCCCCGGTGTTCTGCTCGCTGGTCGCGGCGGAGATGTCCTGGATGAGCTCGGCGGTCTTGCGGATGTCGGGCACGAGCTTTTCGAGCATCTTGCCCGCCTTGTTGGCCACCTGGTTGCTGGATGTGGAGAGCTGGCCTATCTCGGCGGCGGCCTGTCCGCTGCGCTCCGCCAGCTTGCGCACCTCGGCGGCGACCACGGCGAACCCCTTGCCGTGCTCCCCGGCCCGGGCGGCCTCGATGGCGGCGTTGAGGGCGAGCAGGTTGGTCTGCCGGGCGATCTCCTCGATGATGGTGATCTTGTCCGCGATCTCGGTCATGGCGCTCACGGCCTGGGCCACGGCTTCGCCGCTTTCCTGGGCGTTCTGGGCGGCTTCGGTGGCCAGGGTTTCCGTCTGTCTGGCGCTGTCGGTGTTCTGGCCGATGCTGGCGGTCATCTCCTCCATGGCCGAGGAGACCTTGTCCACGGCGGCTGCCTGGTTGCTGGCTCCGATGGAGAGGTCCTGCGCGGTGGCGCTCAGCTCCTCGCCGCCGGAGGCCACCTGCTCGGCGGCGGAGTGGACATCGCCCACGATGCGCTGGAGCTGGGCGGCCATCTTTTCGAAGGCATTCTTCAGGAGCATCAGCTCGCCGCTGTAGCTGCCCGTGAACCGGACATCAAGCTCGCCGCCGCTGATGGATTCGGCCTGGGCCGCGATGTCCGTCAGGGGCAGGGTGATCAGCCTGCGCGAGACGAAGTAGAGAATGGCCACAGCCAGCACGAGGCCGATAAGGCCGAAGAGAATGAGTCTGATCTGGAGGTCCTTGGCATCGCTCATGAGGTCGTCCTGCCCGGCGGCCAGGGCGACTATCCACCCGGTCTCCGGCACTTCGGCAAAGGCCATGTACTTGGTGGCGCCCTTCCATTCGTATTCGATGAAACCATTCCTGCGCTGGAGCATGGTCTGGATGAAGCCGATGGTGCTCAGGTCCTTGAAGATCAGCTCCTTGTCCGGGTGGGCGAGGACCTTTCCCTGGGGATCGAGAATGAAGCAGTAACCCTCCGTGCCGACCTTGACCGGGTCGATGAGGTCGGCGGTAAAGGCGGCGGCCAGCACCGACGCGCCCACGTAGCCCACTGTCTTCCCGCCGCTCTTGACCGGGACGGCGATGGCCAGACGCGGCTTCTTGCTGACCGGGGAGAGGACGATGTTCGAGATGTAGGAACTCTTTCCCTGGCCCATGAGCGTCTTGAAGTAGTCGCGGTCGGCGTAGGATGTGCCCTGGCCCCCTTCGTTGGTGGTGACCACGGAGACGCCCTTGGCGTTGTGGACAAAGATGGACTCCAGGGTGGGGTCCGCGTCCCTGGCCGTGGTCAGCCACTGGGAGGCCTTGGCGGTGTCGCCGCCGGCGGCCGCGTCGATGACGATCTGGGCTTCGGCCATTAGGTCGAGGTAGTGCAGCTTGTTGTTGAGCCAGCTGCTCAGCGAGGTGGCCACGGTCTTGCTGTTCTGAGTGAGGATGGTATCGGAGATGGAGAGGGTCAGGCTCTTGGTGCTCAGGTTCACATCGGTGATGATGGAACCGAGCAGGACGAGGATGACCACAGATATTATCAGGATGAGTCTATGGCCGACGCCGAGGGAGCTGAGGGAGCGCATGGGAACCTCCTAGTATGCGATTATGATCGTACAATGGGTATGTCGTCGAGATAAATCAATTATAATATGAGGATTCGGTTTTTGCCCGCAGGGGCGGGCAGGGGGGCTGCTGCCGAGTTCCGTCGTGGCATGTTCCTTGCTCAAGTCCCGTCGGAGAAGAAATGGGGAATTTTTTTCCGGGGAGTGGGTCCCCCGGCGGATTCCCAACCGGATCCGGCACGCTCCGGATTGGAGGAAGGTATGAGTTTCAGCAGCATGTACGTCGGGGCCACGGGCGTTATCGCCCATGGCGACCGGATGCAGGTCATAGCCAACAACCTCGCCAACGTGAGCACCATCGGCTACAAGAAGGCCGATGCGCTCTTTGGCGACCTGATGAGCAAGAACCTGGCGTCTGGCAACGGGCAGTATGATACGGGCAACACGTTTGCCAGCCAGATCGGGCTGGGCGTGGGGTTGTCCGAGGTGCGCAATCTTTTTGCCGAGGGCGGGCTGGAGAACACGACCACGTTCACCGACCTGGCTATCACCGGCAACGGGTTCTTCGGCACTCGCGATGCGTCCGCCGGCGCTGGCTCGGGGGCGACGCATTATACCCGGGCCGGGGCGTTCCGCTTCAACAACGACGCATACATGGTGGACCCGCATGATTTCCGGCTCCAGGGCTATGCCGTGGACCGCGAGACCGGAGAGGTGGCCACCGCCGTTTCAGATGTCCAGCTTCCCTACGAGGACATCGTCGTGGACGGCGAGGAGTTGCGTGTGGTCCGCTCGGACCCGAGGGCGACCACGGGCGTTGAGATGGTCACCAACCTCGACGCCCTGGCAACGGACCAGTACACCAGCACCACCAGCCCGTTCTTTGCCATGCTCCAGGCATACGACGGGACCCTGGCGGACGGTTCGCCCTTTGGCGAGAACCTTCCCGCCTATTCCTCGTCCCTCACCATCTACGACTCGGACGGCAACGAGCACGACATGACCGTCTATTTCGACCCGGTCAGTTCCGCGAGCCTGTCCAACGCGTCCCCGGGCTACACCTATTGGGAATATCTGGTGGCCCTGCCAGCCTCCTCCGACGGCTCCTCCGCCTTCGGCACCTCGGCCGCCGGGCTGGCCGGAGCGGGCGTGCTGACCTTCAACGGCTCCGGCGAGATGGTGGGCCAGTCCTCCTTTGCCCTGAACACCGCCAGCGGCGCCAACGCCAAGGACCTGAGTGCGTGGGGCCTGTCCAGCTTCAACACCGAGGGGCTTACCCAGTTCCTTTACACCTACGGCAGCAACGGCTCGGCCATAGGCTCCCAGGAGGCCGTGGCCTATGACTTCGGCATGAATTCCACCTGCTCCAGCTGGCTTTCCGGGGCATCGACGGCGGCCGGGGTGGGGTTTGACCCCGCGAATCTCTCCGAGCTGGCCGACCCTGACCGGGATGCGCGCATCACCACCAGCTATGACGAGAGTTCCTACACCGCCTATCAGATTCAGGACGGCTATACCTGGGGCTATCTGCTCAATGCCAGCGTGGACCGCGAAGGATTCCTCAGCGGCTACTTCACCAACGGGCAGACTGAGGAGTTCTATCAGATCGCCAACTACCGCTTCAACAGCGAGTGGGGGCTGCGACGCGACGGCAACAACAACTTCGTGGCCACCGACGCCTCCGGTTCGGCAATGGACGGCAAGGCCAGCACCGGCGGGCGTGGCGTGTTCCAGCAGAACACCCTGGAGATGAGCAACGTGGACATGGCCGAGGAATTCGCCAACATGATCATCACCCAGCGCGGATATCAGGCCAACACCAAGGTCATCACCACCTCGGACTCGCTTTTGAACACCACGATCAGCATCAAGCGATAGCGCTTCGGGTTTCATGGTTGCGGGCCGCCGCCGGATGTGTTCCGGCGGCGGCTTGTGCCGTTTCGCACCGTGGCGCGCCAGGGCGTCTCCTTGAATTCCTTCACCAAACGGGATAGAGACACGGGATCATCCGGCAACCAAGGAGTCCGTTCGTGAACCAGAGAACCACACGCCCGCCCGAAGCCATCCTGGCCGCGATCCGGGAGGTCGAGCAGGAGGCGCCCGGCGGGGCCGAGGCCCTGTTCATGGCGGCCATGCTCGCCCCGTCCCCGCTGCCCTACGACTTTGCCCTGTCGGTGGAGGGCACGCCGCACAACCCCTCGCTGATCAACCCGGCGGCCGCATTTTTCGCGGCCACGGCGACCATGGACCCCCTGGTCACCCGGGAGCTGGTGGAGGCCGACCCCGACGAGCGCACCTATGCCGTCTTTCCCGAGGTTCGCGAGGTGCTGCTCGGGTCGCTGAGCGACGAGGACCGGCTGGAGTGGGCCGGGCGGGCAGTCTACGGGCTCAACCTCGTCCTGCCCGACGCCGAGCCGGAGCAGTGGCCTGTGGTGGAGTGGCTTATGCCTCATATCCACGCCTGCCGCGAGCTGGTGAGCACCCTCGGCCTGAACAGCCCGGCGGCCAACCGCGTTCTGCATCAGGCCGGATTCTCGCTCTACCATCAGGGCCGTCACCGCGAGTCCGCCGAGCTGCTGGACATGGCCCTGGCCGTGGACGTGGCCCTCAAGGGCAAGGGCCACCCGGACATCGCCGAAGACCTCGAAGGGCTGGGAACCGTGCTGTGGGCAGCCGGGGACCTGCCGCGGGCAGAGGCCGCCTTTGCCGGTTGCCTGGAGTTGCAAAAGGAGATTTTCACGCAGGACAATGCGGTCACCGCGCCCATCCTCAACAGTCTGGCCGTGGTCCGGCAGGCCTTGGGCCGGTTCGAGCTGGCCGAGGAGAGTTTTCTGGATTGCCTGCGGGTATTGACCAGCACCCATGGCGAGGGCCATCCGGTCATCGCCTCCTGCCTGAACAACCTGGCCCTGCTCTATGAGGCCATGGGCCGTCCGGCCGACGCCCTGCGCCTGGCCGAGCGCTCTCTGGAGATCAACCGCGCCCATTACGGCGAAACCCACCCGGAGGTGGCCGCCGACCTGAACACCCTGGCGCTGCTCTGCGACGCGCTGGGCGACACCGAGGGGGCGGAGGCCCGTTTCCGCGAGAGTCTGGCCGTGCGCCGTGCGGCCTTTGGCCCGGATCATCCCGAGACCGCCCAGTCCCTGTGCAATCTGGCCCTGTTCCTGGACGGGGCGGGCCGGACGGACGAGGCCGTCCCGCTCTATGAGGAAGGGCTCAACGCCTATGAGGCCGCCCTGGGCCCCGCCCATCCGCTCATGGAATCAGCCCTGGACAACTATCTGAAATTGCTTGAGCGCACCGGAGGCCGCCCCCGGTCGGACAGGTTGCGCGCGCTGGCCGAGGCCACGCTGCGCGAGATCGTCGGGCGGGCGGAGTAGGTCCGTGCCGCGGGTCACGGCCATCGGTCTGGGCGAGCTGCTCTGGGACGTGCTGCCCGGCGGCAGACAGCTGGGCGGCGCACCCGCGAATTTCGCCTTTCATGCAAACAGCCTGGGCGGGCTCGGCGTGCCGGTCTCGCGGGTGGGCGACGACGCCCTGGGGCGGGAGGCCCTCGCCCTGCTGGCCCAGCGCGGCCTCTGTCCGGACCATGTGTCCGTCGATTCCGCGCATCCCACGGGGACCGTGGACGCGGTTCTGGATGAGGCGGGCGTTGCCACCTATGTCTTCCCTGACGACGTGGCCTGGGATCATCTCGCCTTTGACCAGCGGACGAGGGCGCTCGCGGCCTCGGCGCAGGTCATCTGCTTCGGCTCCCTGGCCCAGCGTTCGCCCGTGTCGCGCCGGGCCGTGCGCTCCCTGCTCCGGGGGGCTCCCGATGCGCTGATCGTTTTCGACGTCAACCTGCGCCAGAATTTTTACGATCAGGACGTCATCCGCGCCTCCCTGCGCCTGGCCGACGTGCTCAAGATAAACGACGACGAACTGCGCGTGCTGACCCGTCTCTTCTGCCTGCCCCAAGGCGAGCGCGCTGCCCTGGAAACACTGCTCTGCCGCCACAATCTCGCACTGGCCGTGCTCACCCGAGGTGCGCGCGGCAGCCTTCTCGTCTCGCCCGGCGCGGCGTCGGACCTGCAGGGCCGCAGCGTGCCGGTGGTCGATACCGTGGGCGCGGGCGACGCCTTTACCGCCGCTTTTTCCCTGGCCTACCTCAGGGGCGCGTCCCTGGACGAGATCAACCGCTACGCCTCGGCCGTGGCCGCCCATGTCTGCGGCAGGGCCGGAGCCATGCCCCCGATGGACCCGGCGCTGCGCATCGACCAGATGTGACCCGACCAGATGTGACCCGATCATGGGTGACCCGGGCCTCGCTCGCGCCATGTGCCCCAAACGCCGACGGGCCGCCCCCTTGAAAGGAGGCGGCCCGTCGGCGTTTGGGATGATTTGTCGGATCAGGAAGCCGAGGGAAGGGTGAAGATGAAGGTGGACCCCTTGCCCTTCTCCGATTCCACCCAGATTCTTCCGGCGTAGTGCTCGATGATCTCGCGGCAGATGGTCAGGCCCAGGCCCGTGCCCTTGGGCTTGTCGCCCACGGTGTCGTTTCGGGTCTGGTGAAACTTTTCGAAAATCTTGGCCTGATCGTCGGGGTGGATGCCGATGCCGGTGTCGGCGATCTCCACACGGACCTGGCCGAAGCGGGGGAAGGCGCGCACCGTGACGCACCCCTCGTCCGTGAACTTGGCCGCGTTGTTGAGCAGGTTGATGAGCACCTGCTGCATGCGGTCCGGGTCGGCGATGACGATGGGCAGGGCGGGGTCGATCTCGGACACGAGGTCCACCCGGGGGTTCTGGGCGAAGAGCCCGGTGACAGACTGCACGGCCACGTCCACGATGTCGCTCATGTTCAGCCGTTCGTCGCGCCAGCCCATGCGGCCGGACTCGATCTTGTTGAGGTCCAGGACGTCGTTGATCAGGCGCGTCAGCCGCTCGCCCTCGTGGCTGATGATGGAGAGGTTCTCCTGGATGCGCTCGCCCTTCTTGATCAGCCCCGGGGGTCCCTGGGGCAACGCCAGGGGAAGGTAGTTCTTGGTGAACTCCTTGTGCAGCAGCTTGGCAAAGCCGAGGATGGAGGTGAGCGGGGTGCGCAGCTCGTGGGAAACCGAGGAGAGGAAGGCGGACTTCATCTCGTCGAGCTCGCGCAGTCGCTGGTTGGCTTCCTCAAGCTCCCGGGCCTTGTTGACCAGGTCCTCGGTGCGTTCGCGCACGAGCTGCTCAAGGTGGCGGTTGAGGTCCGCCAGATCCTGCTCGGCCTTCTTGCGGTCGGTGATGTCTTCGAGGATGCCCTCGATGAAGATGATCTCGCCTGCGAGGTCGTAGATGGCGCGGGCGTTGAGGGAGCCCCAGATGGTCTTGCCGTCGCGGCGGTAGTATTCCGCCTCGAACCGCTTGATCTCGCCGCGTTCGCGGACCTGCTTGTAGAAGTCGAGCATGCGGTCCGGGTTGACCATGATCCGCGAGCCCAGGGAGCGGACGTTGGAGAGGAATTCGTCCAGGGATTCGTAGCCGAAGATGCGCGCCATGGCCGGGTTGGAGCGGCGCAGCACGCCGTCGGGCGTGGCCTGGAAGATGCCCTCGATGGCGTTCTCGAAGATGCCGCGATATTTTTCCTCGGCTTCCTGGAGGGTCTTGTTCATGGCCTGGAGCTTTTTCTCGCGGGCCTCGATCTCGGCGGACATGCGCCGGAACCGGGTGGCGATCTCTATCAGCTCCGAATGGTGCACCTCTCCGAATTCATAGGAAAAGTCACCCTTTGCTACGCGGGCGATGCCCTGCTGGAGCACCTGGAGCGGTTTGTTCAGAAAAACGCGCAGGAGCAGGCCGGTGATGGCCAGAATGACGGAGATGGCGACCACGATGATCAGGATGGAGAAGAGCATCTGCTCGTCGAGCTGCTGCTTTTCCCGGGCGAGGGTGAAGTCTATCTCGGCGCGGCCGATGGTGCGGCCTTCGAAGACGATGGAGCGGACTTTGCTGAAGTCGGCCAGCACGCCCGAGAACTTTTCATGGGCAAAGACCACTTCGTTGCGCGAGCCATAGATGCGGATGCCCTGGACCATGTCGTCGTGGGTGTAGACCGAGCCGATGAGGCGGGCGTTGTCGTAGTCAAGGTTCCAGATGGGCACGGCCAGAATCTCGGCCACGCTGGTGATGGTGTCCTCGCCCTTTTCCTCGGCCTGACGCCACATGTCCTCGGCCTGATGCCAGTATATGTATCCGCCCATGGCCGTGGCCACGATAAGGACGATGACCACCAGGCTGGCGGTCAGGTCTCTTGAGATGGACCGGCTGGACAGGAACGGGCGTTTGGCCTTCGGTTTGTCTGGGTTCATTTGCTTTTCCAGCTATCGGACGGAAGTGGAGAAGAGTCCACGTCCCCTATTCTTGTTGACTTTTCTACATGAGTCCGCAGGGCGTGTCTCCCTCATTATAATCCATATCGTGCCGAAATTGTTTCAAGGGTTCCGTCGGCGGTGAGCCGGGCAAGGGTTCGAGCGAGGCGGGCCGTGGTCTTCGGCTCCAAATGGGTCGCCGCGAGCAGGTCGACACTGACCTCGGAGAGAGGGAGCGGGTCGCCCAGGGTTTTTGGGGGCAGGTTCATGGCCGCTGCCGCGTGGAGCAGGACGAGCCGGTCCCCGGCGGCCGCGTCCACCCGCCCGGCCAGCAGCAGCTTGAGGCCGCGAGTGGCGTTGGCCACGGGCAGGACCGCAACGCCGCAGCGTGTCGAGAGGGCAGGGTCTTCCGGCGCGCCGCGCACGGTGGCCACGGTCTTGCCCGGCAGGTCGCGCGGGGTGCGCAGGGCGGTTCCGGTCCGGCCCAAGACGATGAACCCGGAGACCGCCACCGGACCGAGGTTGGTGATGGCCCCGTCCGAGGGCGGCCCGCCGGGCATGACGGCCATGTCCGCCTCGCCCGAAGCCAGACGGCGCAGGGCCTCCGCCCGGGAGACCAGGACTATTGAGGGTTCGAATCCCGCCCCGGCGGCCAGGGTCAGTGCAGCCTCGTAGGCTAGGCCGGTGGGTTTTCCGTCCTGCATGAATCCGTAGGGTGCGGTGTCGACGGCCGCGATGCGCAGGGGCTCGGCCTGGACGGGCAAGGCCGTCAGCAGAAGGCAGGTCAGCACGGCCCAGACGAGAAGCAACGGATACGGGCGAGGCATGGCGGCTCCTTTTCGTGTGTATGAAAAAGCATAATGGGAAAGAGGTGTGCTGACAACCTGTCCGATGTTCTTCGTGGCCGACGTGTCCCTCTTGCCTTCGTGCCGGGAGTGCTCTAGATCAATCGACATGAAGCGACGTCTCTGTCTGATCATCGTCCTCTGGGCGCTGGCCGCCCTGCTTGTGCCCGCCGGTCGGGCCCAGGCGCACCCGCATGTCTATGTGGACGCCGCCCTGACCTTTGTGGTGGACGAGAGCGGGCTGGCCGCCATCCGCCAGCAGTGGCTCTTCGACGACATCTTTTCCCAGGCCATCCTGGCCGACCTGGGTCTGGACGCCGCGTCCCTCGATACCCCGGCGGGCCAGGAGGCCATCAGGGAGGGAGCCTTCGCCTATCTGGCTAACTACGGCTACTTCACCCGCATGGTGAGCGACGGCAAGACCATCCCGGTGACCCGGGTGGAGGGGTTCAGGGCCAGCCTGAGCGAGGGCCGTCTGGTCTATGCGTTCACCATTCCCCTTGCGCTCCCGTTCGAGCGGATCAGGGATTTCCGGGTCGGGGTGTTCGACAAGGAATACTACACGGACATCCTGCTCGTGGCGGATGCCGTGAAATACGAGATCAGCGGCCCGGCCCGCGTCAGCCACGAGATCCGCCCGGCCAAGGAATACACATACTGGCAGTTCATCGTGCCTGAGATGATTCATCTCTCCATTTCCGGCGCGCCCGGCAGCGTGCCGGACACCGCCGCGCGGCAACCCTCGGCCGCCCTCGGCCCGGTGGAGCGGCTCATGGGCACGGTGCGCGCCGTGCAGAAGGAGCTCAACCTCAAGCTCAACGGGTTTGCCACGGACATCACGGCCGATCCCTTTGGCCCGGCCCTGTGGGCGTTCCTCGGGCTGGCCTTCATCTACGGAGTGGTCCACGCCGTGGGACCGGGGCACGGCAAGGCCGTGGTCTGTTCGTACTTCCTGAGCAATCCCGGGTCGTTCCTCTCGGGCGCGCTGATGGGCAACGCCATCACCTTTGTCCACATGCTTTCGGCGGCCGTGGCCGTGGGCGTGGCCTATCTGCTCTTTTCCACGGGCATGGGCGGGTTTCAGGCGGCCAGTCGGGCCTTGCAGCCCGCAAGCTACGCCCTGCTCGCCCTCATGGGGCTGTTCCTGACGGCCAAGGCGGTCCGCGATGTCTCACGGGGCGGCCTGGTGGCCGAGACCTCCTGTTCCATCGACCACGACGAGCTGGCCCGGGCCGTGGACCACCGGCGGGTGCTCGCGGTCTCCTTTGTCACCGGGCTTGTGCCGTGCCCGGGCGCGGCGGTGATCCTCGCCTTTTCCATCAGCCTGAACATCTTCTGGGCAGGCGTCGCGGCTATTGTCGCCATGGCCGCGGGCATGGGGCTGACCACCACTCTCTTTGCCCTGGCCGCCGTGGCTGCCCGTGGCGTCACCCTCCGCATGTCGGGGCGCAGCGCCACGCTCTTCAACCGCGTTTATGCCGGGCTGTCCATCTGCGGCGCGGCGGCCATCGCACTCTTCGGCACGGCCCTGTTTGTCGGCACTCTGGGATAAGGCCGGGCCGGGAGTCGCCCCCCTCGGTTCTCCCAGATACACAGTGGCGCGAGCGTTCCACTCCACAACACAAACGAAACCGGACCGGAGGCGAACCTCCGATCCGGCGTGTCCACCATATGCGACGCCCTAGAGCATCGGGTCCATGGCAGAGGTCAGGAGCCTGGCTATGTCCTTGATGTCGGCCTGGTAACGGCCGGAGCTCACCTCGGATTTCAGCCTGGCGATCTTGTGAACCCGTTCCTCGATCTCCCGTCGGGAGTGCTCGGACTCGACAGCGTTGAAGCCGTCGAACACGCGTTCGGTTTCCATTTCTGCCGCGCAGGAATCGCGGCGGTCATCGTGCCTCTTCATCAACCCCTCCCTGGGTCTTTGAAGTCCAGGGGAAGGACCTCCCAATCCTTCCCCGAGTCTCCCCTTGTCCCGTTGCGGCAGCCTCCGGCCACATCCATGCGGTCGGTGTCTCCCGCATCCGGGAATGCGTGGAGCCGACAGCTGTCGGCCGCGCATTCTCTGACGGTTGCCTCTCTTATCGGCCATCGAGGTGAATAGCTTAGGGGGTGGATGTCAAATTGACGCAAAGGGAAAATACAGTAACCTCAGGCTGTTGAGAGGTTGCTGCTGCGCGCTGCATCGGGCCTTGCGCCGGATCGCGCGGCAGAAAATGCAGCGGGGCAGGGGGGTTATACCATGACAAGACGCATGAAAAGAGGTTAGTATCAGGCCATGCGGGAAATGCGAAAAATCTGCCTTGTGGACGCTCCGCCGTCCGTGGTCAGGGCATTCAGGGAACAGAGGTGCGAGGTGTTGCCCGTGCAGGCATCCCCGGCGTCGTTCCTTGCCCTGGACGCGACCCTCGACGAGCATGGTTTCACGCCGGACCTCGTGGTGCAGATGGAGACGTTGGGATCGCGCAGCCTGCTCACCGGGCTGGATTCGGTGGATTGTCCCGCCCTGCTCTGGTGCATCGATCCGCACCTCAACGGGTACTGGCACGCGCCCTATGCCCGGCTTTTCGACCTGACATGCTCCACCCAGCGCGCGTCCATCCCCGCCCTGCGCCAGTGCGGCGCGGCCGATGTGCGCTGGCTGCCAGCCTACGGCCATGGCTCCATCTGCCCCCCCCACGCCGAGCGGACCCACGACGCGGCCTTTGTGGGGCGCATCACGGACGAGCGGCCCGCCCGGCGCTGGATGGTAGAGCTTCTTGAGGAGCGGTGTGCCGGATATGACCTGGCCGTGTCCCAGGGGCTGCCCTTCGCGGACATGATGGATGTCTACCGCGATTCGCGGATCATTCCCAACGAGTCGATCCTCGGCGAGGTGAATTTCCGGCTCTTCGAAGGCGCATCCTGCGGCTGTCTGGTCCTCAGCCAGGACCTGGGCGAGGAGCAGGAAGCGCTCTTCACCCCGGGGCGCGAGTTCGATACCTATGCCGATGCCGTGGAAATGCAGGAGAAGCTCGATCTGTACCTGAAATCTCCCCGGCTGACCCAGGCCATGGGGGCGGCCGCCCGCGACCGGGTCCAGGCCGAGCACACCGTAAGCCATCGGGTACGGCGTCTGCTCGAATATGCGGCCGACGCGACGTCCTGCCGGGCGCGCGGGGCGGACGGGGACCGATGGCTCGCCCTGACCGTGGCGGGCATGTGGGAGGGCGGCATGATCGCCCTTTCCGCGAGCGAGGTACTCTCCCGTCTCGCCGCCGCAAATGACGCGTCGCCCGAGGTGATGGTGGCCACCCTGCGCGTGCAGGCCGTGGCCGGGAAGACCGCGCCCCTGTCGGCCAATGTCGACGGCGTGCTTGCCGCAGGGCTCTGGGCGGATTCCGCGTCGCTCAACCTCGCCGGGTCCATGGCCGCGCTGCGGCTGAACCGGTTCGACGCGGCCAAGGCCTTCTGGTATCGCCACGCGCAGACGACGGGACTGAAGAGCCCCGGTTCGCCGGAGAGTCCCGACGCCTTGTTGACCGTGTGGGCCAAGGACCTTTCGCACCGGGGCGTTGTGATGCGCCCCGGCTTTCCCTTCAAGCCGGGCTGTCATCTGCCCTCGGCGGCCGGGGACTGCCTGATGTCCGTTCTGGC
>CAMYLL010000018.1 GCA_947259235.1 uncultured Pseudodesulfovibrio sp.
TCCATGCAGGAAGCGACCTTGCCTATGACCCCGTTGAACGAGGAAGCAAGATCCTTATAGACTTCATTATGCATGGGCTGGACCTGACCGGCAGGGACCGCGCTGGTGCGGCAGTCCACATCAATAGTGCGGGGAAACTCGGAACGCAGGGCGTCCTCTATCTCCGTGGTGACGGCTCCGTCGCCGTACATGCGCGAGATGCGCTCGAAGACCGTGATGCACTCATCAGGGTACTTTGTGACACGCCCCATCTTCCGACCGCCGAGAAAATCCTTGAACAAGGATGCGTAACGGCGCGCGGTGGGCGCGGGGATCCGGGTGCGTTTGGCTATCTCAGCCACGGAAAGCCAATTCATGTATATGAAATACCATGATTACGTCCAATATCAAGCCAAAAGCCCCCCGCAAGAGACATAAGTCATATTACACTGTAATAATTGGATAAGAAAATAATATCGCTGGGCGGTTGTGTGGTGTATCGTGCCGTTTGCGCTGATGCGCCGGACACTTCGCATGGAAATACCCAAAGACTACAAGCTTTCAAGCTACGACTATCATCTCCCCGAGGAGCGCATAGCCCAGGCCCCGGCGGACCGCCGCGACGGGTCCAGGCTGCTCGTGCTCGACCGCGCGGACGACTCCCTGCATGCCGCCGCCTTTGCCGACCTGGCCGACCATCTGCCGCCGGACGCGCTCCTGGTGGCCAACAACTCCCGGGTCATCCCGGCCCGCCTCTTCGGCACCAAGGACACGGGCGGCAAGGTGGAGTTTCTCATGCTCACCCCCCTGCCCCTGATCAAGGCCAGCCCCGGACAGGACGGCGAGGGATGGACGACGGCCCGGGTGGAGGGCCTCCTGCGCGCCTCAAAGTCACCAAAACCCGGCGCGGTGGTCACCTTTTCCGACGACCTTCGGCTGACGGCGCGCGAGGCCGGGCCGTATGGCCGCTGGACCGTGGAGCTGGCCTGGCGGGGTGACCTGACGGCCCGGTTCGAGAGCCTGGGCCACCTGCCCCTGCCCCCCTACATCCACCGGCCGGACAGCGAGGCGGACCGCGAACGCTACCAGACCACCTACAACGACGCCTCCAAGGCGGGCTCCGTGGCCGCGCCCACGGCCGGGCTGCACTTCACCCCGGCCCTGCGCCGGTCGCTGGCCGAGCGGGGATTCGGCTGGACGGAGGTCACGCTGTATGTGGGCTATGGGACCTTCAGCCCGGTGCGCTGCCCGGACATCCGCGACCATGCCATGCACTCGGAATACATTGAGGTTTCCGAGGCCACGGCCCGGGCAGTGAGCCAGGCCAAGGCTGAGGGCAGGCCCGTGGTGGCCGTGGGAACCACCAGCGCGCGCTCCCTGGAGGGCATGTTCCGCGAGAGCGGCCGCATCGGCGAGTTTCGCGGGGAAACAGACATTTTCATCACGCCGGGCTACCGCTTCAACGTGGTGGACGCCATGATCACCAACTTCCATTTGCCAGAATCCTCACTGATCATTATGATCTCGGCTCTTGCCGGGAGAAAATCGGTGCTCTCGGCATACGGTTTCGCTTTGGAGAACGGGTTTCGCTTCTTCTCGTACGGAGACGCGATGCTTATCAAATAATTGCGGATAGAATTCATATCCACTTGATTTAATCTCAAAAGGTAGGCCGCTTTACCCCGGCAGGCCGCTGCGTCGGTTTGACGCCTGCGGCCCCTGCCCTTCGGCCGAAACAGGGAGAGCTACATGTCACGAATCGAGGTTCGGGAAGACCGGTGCAAGGGATGCCTCCTGTGTACCACGGTCTGTCCCGTGGACATCATCGTCCAGTCCGACCGGTTCAACGTCAGCGGCTACAAGGTCGCCGAGGTTCCGGCGGAGTTGAAAGAGAAGTGTACCGGGTGCGCGTCCTGCGCAATGATCTGCCCGGACGTGGCGATCACGGTCTACAAAACCCCCAAGAAGAAAGGGGGGAAATAGCATGAGCAAGCAACCGGAACGTATTTTCATCAAAGGCAACGAGGCAATCGCCCGCGGCGCGCTGGCCGCCCGGTGCAAGTGCTTCTTCGGCTACCCCATCACCCCGCAAAACGACATCCCGGAGTTCATGTCCTCGGCCATGATCAAGGCGGGCGGCGACTTCGTCCAGGCAGAGTCCGAGGTGGCGGCGGCAAACATGCTGCTGGGCGCGGGCGCAGCGGGCATCCGGGCCATGACCTCCTCGTCCTCCCCGGGCATGTCGCTTAAGCAGGAGGCCATCTCCTACATGGCCGGGTCGGAAGTCCCTGCCGTGGTGGTCAACATGAACCGCGGCGGACCGGGCCTGGGCGACATCGGCCCGGCCCAGGGCGACTACTACCAGTCCACCCGGGGCGGCGGCCACGGCGACTACCGCCACTTCACCTTCGGCCCCGGCACGGTGCAGGAGGCATACGACCTGACCATCCGCGCCTTTGACATCGCCTTTGAGCACCGCACCCCGGTGCTCATCCTGGGCGACGCCATCCTCGGCCAGATGAAGGAACCCATCACCCCCTGGGAGCCGGAAGGCGTGGACGACGAGGCCGGACGCGACTGGGCCATCAGCGGACGCACCGGCGGCCGCGACAAGCGGCTGATCAAGTCCCTGTTCCTGGCCGAGGGCGAGCTGGCCGGGCAGAACAAGCACCTCCAGGCCAAGTACGACTCCTGGACCGATCTGGCCGAATGTGAGCAGTTCGAGACGCAGGACGCCGAGCTGGTCATCTGCGCCTACGGCTCCATCGGCCGCATCGCCAAGTCCGCCGTGCGCAAGTTCCGCAAGGAGGGCAAGAAGGTTGGCCTGTTCCGGCCCATCACCCTCTACCCCTTCCCCAGCGCGGACCTCAAGAAGTTGGCCGAAGAGGGCAAGCGGTTCCTGACCATCGAGCACAACCTGGGCCAGATGGTGGACGACGTCCGCCTGGCCGTCAGGACCATCTGCGACTCCGAGTTCTTCCCCATCTATCCCGGCAACCTGCCCACGCCGGACGAACTTGAAGCCCCCATCCTCGCCTGCCTGGAGGGTAAATAAATGACTGAAATGAATGAAAAGCTGGTCTTCGACAAGCCGGAGAGCGTCATCGACCGCGCCACTCACTACTGCCCGGGCTGCCACCACGGCATCGCGCACCGGCTGGTGGGCGAGCTGTTGGACGAGATGCAGCTGACGGAGAAATCCCTGCTCATAGGCTCCATCGGCTGCTCCGTGTTCCTTTACAACTACCTCAATGTCGACGCGGTGGAGGCCCCCCACGGCCGCGCCCCGGCGGTGGGCACAGGCGTCAAGCGCGCCCGGCCCGACAACTTCGTCTTCACCTATCAGGGCGACGGCGACCTCGCCTCCATCGGCATGGCCGAGATCATGCACGCCGCCAACCGTGGCGAGAAGATCAGCGTGGTCTTCGTCAACAACACGGTCTACGGCATGACCGGCGGCCAGATGGCCCCCACCACCCTCATCGGCCAGAAGACCACCACCAGCCCGGCCGGACGCTGCGTCGCCCACGAGGGCGCGCCCATCCGCATGGCCGAGATCATCGCCTCCCTGGGCGGCGTGGCCTATGCCGCTCGCGGCTCCCTTGACTGCGTCAAGAACATCCGCGCCGCCAAGAAACACATCAAAAAGGCCTTCGAGTGCCAGGTCAACGCCACGGGCTTCGGCTTCGTGGAGCTGCTCTCGGGCTGCCCCACCAACTGGAAGATGACCCCGGTCCAGGCCAACGAGCGCATCCAGAAGGAAATGATCCCCTACTTCCCGCTCGGCGTGTTCAAGGACATCTCCGAGGAAGGAGGCATCTGCTAATGCGCTACATGGACGCAATCATCGCGGGCTTCGGCGGCCAGGGCGTCATGCTCATCGGCAACCTGCTGGCCTACGCGGGCATGAAGGACGGCCTCAACGTCACCTATATCCCGGTCTACGGCCCGGAGATGCGCGGCGGCACGGCCAACTGCACCGTGGTCCTGTCCCAGGAAGACATCGGCTCGCCCATCATCCACCGGCCCAAGTCGCTCATCGCCATGAACCGCCCCTCCCTGGACAAGTTCCAGCCCCGGGTGGCGGACGGCGGCATCCACATCATCAACTCCTCGCTCATCGACATGGAGCTGGCGGACACCAAGCGCCTCAAGTGCTTCGGCGTGCCGTGCAACGAGATAGCCGACAAGCTGGGCAACACCCGCATGTCCAACATGGTCGCCATAGGCGCCTATGTCCAGGCCACGGGCATCATCCCCATCAAGGCGGTCATCGACTCCCTTGAAAACGTCATCTCGCCGCACTACCACAAGCTCATCCCGGCCAACACCAAGGCCATCGAAGCGGGCGCGGCACACGTGGCGTAACCCCGTCCCGATCAACAAGCACAACAAGAAGAGGGAGCCGATTTCGGCTCCCTCTTTCGTTGCGTCACGGCCCCCGGACTCACGGCGTTTTCTATTCATGTTGAAACAAAAAGAGGAAAACGTCTCCGGCGGATTTGTCAGGTGATGTCGCCTCCGGCGGCCAAAGGGCTGTAACCCTTTGGAATCCCACTCTCGCCTTCGGCGAAAATTTTCTTTAAATGGGGCCTGCTGTCGACCCCCCAAGCCCAGCCTAAGGCCAGCCCCATGCGGCCGACGCCACCTACGCCGCCATCAGACCTTTCCTCCCCCGCATGCCATTCCAGGCGGCGTAGACACAAAAGGTATTGAAAGGGGGGTCCGGGGGGAAAACTTTTTCCCAAAAGTTGTCCCCCCGGAATCTCTCACCCCACTCCATCCCGCACTCCATCCCCGGCCGCTCCCGCCAGCTCCTCCAGAATCCGGGCCGTGGCCGGGCCGCCGTCAAGGTCCACTCCGCAGGTTTGCGCTGGCCGGGTCAGCGCGTCCGCCATGAGGTCGGCCAGCATGGGCGGGTCGAGATCTGCCGGGTCCAGAAGACGGAGCGCACCGCGTGCCTGGAGGCGCTGGGCGCGCATCCGCTGCTCGCGGTTCTGGGAAAAGGGATACATGAGGCCGTAGGTTCCTGCGGCCAGCAGATTCATGGTGGTGTTGTATCCGCCAAGGGACAAGGACAGGGACGCCGCGTCGAGATAGGCGGGAAAGCGGCTGGTGAAGCGGCGCACGGTGATGTGTCCGTGGCCGTGGGCACGATCGAGACAGCGGGAAAAATCCTCGTCCGAGGCATAGGGACCGGTGAAGGCGATAAGGGCGTGGGGAGTGGTTCCGGCCAGCAGGGTCGAGGCCTGGACGGCCCCGCGCACCAGCTCGTTGCCCACAACGCCGCCGCCCGCGCTGACCACGATGAGCGGCGTGTCGCCAAGGCCGAGCTCCCGGCGCAGGCAGGCCCCGGCCCCCGGCTCAGGCCTGCGGGCCACGTAGCCGGTGTAGTGCACCGGCGGGACAATGTCCTCCATGGCCGGGAAGGTCTCGTCCAGGGTGACCAGGCTCGGGTCCGCGTGGACCAGCACCGCGTCGAAATTGGGGTTGAGCATGTCGAGCACGCGGCGGGCATACTTGGCCGGGTCCGGCTTCTCCACCAGGATGTCGCGCAGGCTGCATGCGGACCGGCACTCGCCCCACTCCCCGGCCCTGATCCCTTCGAGGATGGGCAGCAGCTCGAAACGGAACGCCCTGCGGCCAAAGGGAAACAGCTCCACCAGAAAAACATCCGGCCGATAGCGGGCCATGATCCCGCGAAACTGCGCCAGCCGACGCTCAAGGACGTCGCCGACATCGGTGACGCCCGGTTCCATGGGGATGAACTCCTTGAAATCAGGGGACATCATCAGCCCCGGCAGCCGCTGGTGAATCATGTTGGGCGGCGGGTCGAACTCAACCTCCGCCCCGCCGGTGACCATGACCACCTCATGGCCGGCCAGCCCACTGACTATCTCCAGGGAACGGAAGACGTGGCCCACGCCGAGAACGTGCTGGCAGTAGAAGACGACGCGCATCAGGGCTCCCTGGTTTATGCCTCCGGGTCGAGGTCGTTCATGTCCGCGACGGCCTGAAGGGTCCGGGCCAGATCAGCGAACTCTATGTTCCACTGGGCCGGAGCCAGTTCGTTGTCCAGACATTCTATGCGGTGCAGCCGGTACGGCTCGATGGGCAGGGGATCGCCGGGCATGTAGTCCAGCCCGGACAGGGCGTAGGCCAGACACTTGAGCACCCCCTGATGGGTGACCACCAGGACCCGCGCCCCGGAATGGGCGTGGGAAAAATCCATCAGTACGTCACAGGCACGCATAAGCACGCTGTCCCGGCTCTCGCCGCCCGGCGGGGTAAAGGCAAAGCCCCGCTTTTGCTGGGCCTTGACCAGCGCGTACTGTTCCTTGAGCTCCGCCTTGGTCAGTCCGGTCCACTTGCCCCAGTCCTGTTCCGCCAGACGCGGGTCGGTATGCACGGGCAGGTTGAGGCTCGAATTGATGATCTCAGCGGTCTGAACGGCCCGGCCCAGGGGGCTGGTCAAGATCAGGTCAAAGAGGTCGTGAGGCAGGCTTTGCGCCCATTTTTCGGCCATGTCCCGTCCCTCGCCGCACAGGGGAATATCGGTCTGGCCCTGGATGCGCTTGTGGCTGTTCCAGTCGGTCAATCCGTGGCGCATGCAAAAGAATGTGGTCACCCCTGCTCCCTCCGCGACGCGACGATGCGTTCCATTGCCCGCGCCATTTCCAGATAGTTGGCGGACGCGTTGTGTACGCGCCCAACGTATGTGACGGCCTGCGCGCCCAGCCGGGTACGCAGTTCGTGATCCTGTACCAGTCTGTCCACGGCCCGGGTGAAAGCCCCCTCGTCGGCCGGGGTGATCAACCCGGAAACGTCATGGGCCACCACGTGGGGGCCGCCCTCGTCGTCCGTGGCGACCACGGGCAGTCCGCATCCCTGGGCCTCCAGATAGACCATGCCCACGCTCTCCTTGAGGCCGGGAAAGGCGAACAGGTCACCGGCGCTGAACACGCCGGGAAAATCCGTGCGGTCGACCATGCCGAGGATGACGACCCGATCGCCCAGCGCGTCCCGGGCCTGGGCGGCCAGCTCGGCCTGCATGGGGCCGCCCCCCGCCAGCACCAGACGCAGGTCGCGCCCCTTGTCCAGCAGCTCGGCGCACGCCCGGATAGTCCACTGGATGCCTGTGGCCTTGACGCCCTCGCGCATCATGGCCGCAGAGAGCACCACCACGCTGTTGCCCACGCCCCACTGCGCGCGCAGCCGCTGCCTCGCCGCCTCGTCGCGGGTGAACAGGCCGTCCGGCAGGCCGGGCCTGACCGAGGAGTATCGGTCCTCCGGCAGGAGCTTGGCGCAGCAGGATATGTCGTTGATCCGGTTGCAGAAGACATGATCCGCCCGCTCCATGGCCCGCCGGTTGAGCACATAGCCGGGCCACGTGGCGAACCGCTTTGCCCGGTTGCGGGCATAGGACGCCTGGAAGAGAAAATAGGGGATCCCCAGCCTGTCCACCACCAGCGGGCCAAAGGCGTCGGGAACCTTGTAATAGCTGTTGTAGGTGAGCCAGCAGTCCGCCCCGCGCGCCGCCTCGACCATTGCCTCCAGGGCGCGGTTCGCCTCGGGCCACAGCTGCGGCTTCCAGTATATTTCCTTGGCCGGGAAATAAGGCATCGTGTCCACCGTATGCCCGAACCCGCGCAGGGTCTTGATCAGATCGCGCGCTATGGTCACATCCCCCGAGATTCTCGGGTGATCGACGGGTTTGAACGGGGTTCCGAAGGCTATCTTCAACGCGTGCTCGCTGGTTTGGACGTGTCCACGGTTCGTATTCGCGCCCCGTGACGGGTGGATGGCGAAACGGGCCGGATAAGCCTACTGGCCGTCCGACGGCAGGACCATGGCGTCGTCGGAAAATTCCGGGTCGGCCTGGGTTTCCGGGCTGTCCGGGTGTATCCTCGGCTGTCCGGGGCCGTCGCCTTCCGGCAGGTTGAGCAGCCGGGCCTCCACCACCTTGGGGTTGGGATAGGTGGTCTGTATCGATTCGAGCAACCGGCGGGCCCGGGAATAATCACGCTCGTTCTCGCAGATGTCCGCCAGCAGGAAGGTGGCGAGCACCCGCGTCTCCTCGCCCACGTCCGGGATGGCCAGCAGGGTTTCCAGCGCCCGCTTGGCCTGGTTCCAGTTGCTGATGAAGCTGTAGCTCTGGGCCAGCTCATACAGGCACATTCCCTTGTCGTTGCCGTCCTTTGCCGAATCGGCGCAGTTTTCAAGGGTGGCGGCCACCAGGTCGTAGTTACCCATGGACCGGTAGAGCTTGGCCATGCGCAGCTGGGTGGCGTGAATGCGCTCGGGCGAGCCTTCGGCGTGGCTGAGGCATTTCTCGAACGCTTCTATGGCCTTCAACTGGTTCCCGAGCTGGGCATAGACGTCGCCCAGCTGGAACATGATCTTCCAGGCCTCCTGGTGGTCGTTGCCAAGCTCAAGGTACATGGCCTCAAGCAGGACCACGGCCCTGTCAAGATCGCCCTTGATGGTCACGGCTATCTCGCTGAGCCTGTCCCAGGCCTCCTTGCGGAACTCGCCCTGCGGCTCCACCTGGAGGTAGCGCTCATAGTCCTTCTCGGCCTCAAGAAAGAAGCCTTTGGAATAGGACTCCCGGGCGCGCTGTATGTCCTCGCTGCCGGGCGAGGAATCGCGCGTGCAGGCCACGGCGACAAGCATCGCCGTGGCCAGCAGTATCAACAAGAGTATGCGCTGCATCGGTTTCCTAGGACGCGCCGTCCTTGAGTTCATCCTCGTCCTCCATGACCAGCTCGAAGCCGATGACGGAGTTCTCGCCTGCCATGCGCACCAGACGGACGCCCTGGGTGGCGCGGCCTCTGGTCTGGCTCACTTCGGAGACGGACATGCGGATGATCTTGTTGGCCGAAGTCAGCAGGATGACGTCGTCGTTTTCGCTGACCATGCGCGCGCTCACGACCTTGCCGGTCTTGTTCGTCAGGCGCATGTTCAGGATGCCCTTGCCGCCGCGCGACTGCTGGCGGTACTGGTCGATGCCGGTCCGCTTGCCGAAGCCGCCCTCGGACACGGTGAGCAGCTGGTCGCGCTCGGGATCGCCGGTGACCACGCAGGAGACGACCTCGTCGTCGCCGCGCAGGGCCACGCCCTTCACGCCCGCGGTGGCCCGGCCAAGGGGCCGCGCGTCGTTGATGTTGAAGCGGATGGCCGACCCGTCGCGGGTGACCAGGATGCAGTCAACGTCCGACTCGATCTCGCGCACCATCATCAGCTCGTCACCATCGCGCAGGTTCACCGCCCTGATGCCGGTGGACCGGCAGTTGCCGTAAAGCCCGATGGAGGAACGCTTGATCATGCCCTTCTTGGTCACGAACAGGAAGAAGCGGTCGTCGTCGAACTCGCGCAGGGACAGGGCCGTGGTGATGTGCTCGTCCTTATCCAGGGGGAGCAGGTTGGCCACGTGGCCGCCCTTGGCGTAGCGGCTGCCCTCGGGAACCTGGTGGGCCTTGATCTTGAACATCTTGCCCTGGTTGGTGAAGAGCACCAGATGCTGATGGTTGGTGGTCAGCATGAAGGTGTGGATGAAGTCACCGTCGCTGGTCTGCACGCCCGCGATGCCCTTTCCGCCGCGCCGCTGGGCGGTGTAGTTGGAGAGGGGGGTGCGCTTGATGTAGCCGCGCTGGGACAGGGTGACCACGGTCTCCTCGTCGGGGATCAGGTCCTCGATGTCGATGGAGTCCGGGTCGGCCATGAGCAGCTCGGACTTGCGCGGGGTGGAGTAGTTTTCCTTGATATCCCTCAGCTCGTCGCGGATGACGGACTTGAGGACTTCCTCGTTGTTGAGGATGGAGTTGAAGTATTCGATCTTCTTCATCAGCTCGGCCAGCTCCTCAAGCAGCTTGTCGTGCTCCAGCCCGGTGAGCTTCTGCAGGCGCATGTCGAGGATCGCCTTGGCCTGGATCTCCGACAGCTCGAAGCGGGCCATGAGCGCGGTCTTGGCCTCGTCAGGCGAATTGGACGCCCGGATGAGCTTGACCACTTCGTCGATGTTGTCCAGGGCGATGCGCAATCCTTCGAGGATGTGAACGCGTTTTTCGCACTTGTCCAGGTCGAACTTGGTCCTGCGGATGACCACCTCGCGGCGGTGATCCAGGAAGTACTCAAGCACGCTCTTGAGATTGAGCAGCATGGGCCGCTTGCCCACAACGGCCATCATGTTGATGCCGAAGCTCGTCTCAAGGGGCGTGTACTTGTAGAGGGAGTTGATGATGATATCGGCTATGGCGCCGCGCTTGAGGTCAAGGACGATGCGGATGCCGCGCCGGTCGGACTCGTCGCGCAGGTCGGCCACGCCGTCGATCTTCTTCTCATGGACCAGGGCGGCGATCTTTTCCACCAGGGTGGACTTGTTCAGGGCGTAGGGAATCTGCCTGATGACGATGCATTCCTTCTTGCCCCGGCCCGCTTCCTCCACCTCGACCACGCCGCGGATCTTGATGGAGCCGCGGCCCGTGGTGTAGGCGTCGCGCAGCCCCTGGCCGCCGTAAACCATGCCGCCGGTGGGGAAATCCGGTCCCTTGACCAGGGCCATCATCTCTTCGATGCTACAACCGGGATTGTCCAGCAGGTGGATGCAGCCGTCGATGAGCTCGCCCAGGTTGTGGGGCGGGATATTGGTGGCCATGCCGACCGCGATGCCCGTGGTGCCGTTGAGCAGCAGGTTGGGAACCTTGGTGGGGAGCACGGACGGCTCCTGCATGGTGTTGTCGTAGTTGGGACGGAAGTCCACGGTCTGTTTTTCTATGTCGCCGAGGAACTCCGAACACAGCTTGGCCATGCGGACCTCGGTGTACCTCATGGCCGCCGCGGCGTCGCCGTCGATGGAGCCGAAGTTACCCTGGCCGTCCACCAGCATGTCGCGCATGGAAAAGTCCTGGGCCATGCGCACCAGCGCGTCGTAAACGGCGGAGTCGCCATGCGGATGGTATTTACCGATGACGTCACCAACCACGCGGGCGGATTTCTTGTAGGACCTGTTGTGATAGTTGCCCAGGTCGTGCATGGCGAAGAGAATGCGCCTGTGGACGGGTTTGAGGCCGTCCCTGACATCGGGGATGGCGCGCCCGATGATGACACTCAGGCTGTACTCAAGATAGCTTTTCTTAAGTTCACTTTCGATGGTAATCGTGTCGTTCATTATGCCTCCGGTTATGCCTCGGGCCTTGCTGCCTCCGGCGGCTCGGGACCGTCGTGAAAAGAGGTCCCGAGATTCTCCCTAACTTTGCGTGTCCCCGCCGCCCTGTGCCCCGGCCAACAAGCCGGTGCGGAAAAGCGGCGCGGAAAATTCTCCAAATTCGTTTCGGACGCGGGGTGCGGAACCCGCCCTGTCCGAATGCCCTGGCTCGCGCCGGGGCGAAAATCATTGAAAGGGGGCCGGGGAAACGATCGTCCCCCGGCACACCCCGTCAAAACTAGATATCCAGTTCCTGCACGGCCAGGGCGTTCTTTTCGATGAAGGCCCGGCGCGGTTCCACGTTGTCGCCCATGAGATCCATGAAGATGTCGTTGGCTCCTGCCGCATCCTCGATGGTCACCTGGAGCATGGTCCGCTTGTCGGGACGCATGGTGGTCTCCCAGAGCTGTTCCGGGTTCATCTCGCCCAGACCCTTGTAGCGCTGGATCTGCCAGCCGCGCTGGGCCTCCTCGATGACCGAATCATAGAGCGCGAAGATGCCTTTCACGGGCCGCTCCTCGTCCTTGAGGATCAGGGAGAAATCAAACCCGCCACAGGTATCCCGAATCTCGTTGTAGATTTTGTAGGCCTGCTTGTAGAGCTTGGAATGGAAGAACTCCATGGACAGACGCAGCCGGTGGCCGTTGCTGTTCTCGAAGGTGATGTACGTCCGTTCCTTGTCCATCTCGTCGTCGTGCTCCGTCTCGATGATCGCCTTGTAGCCCAGGCTCTCCATCTTTGCCTGGAACTCCTCGCGGTCATGGGACTCGAAGTGGGTGAAGCTGATGCGATCGCCATAGTTCATCAGGGCCTGGAACAGTCCCGGCTCGATGCCCACGGTCTCCGCCTCGGAGAACTTCTGCCGTACGAATCGGATGTTGGCCATGACATCCATGAGTTTTTTCTCGATGAACCGCACGCCGGACTGGGCCTTGATGATGACGTCCGTGCCCACCTTGTCCATGAGGAAGGTATCAAGCTCCACATCGTCCTTGATGAACTTCTCGAACTTGCCCTTGTGGGCGCGGTACAGCGGCGGCTGGGCGATGTAGAGGTTGCCCCGGGTGATCAGCTCCTCGTACTGCCTGAAGAAGAAGGTCAGCAGCAGGGTGCGGATGTGCGAGCCGTCCACGTCGGCGTCAGTCATGATAACGACCTTGTGATAGCGCAGCTTCTCGTAATCCTTCTCATCCTCCTCATGGCCGATGCCGATGCCAAGGGCCGTGATCATGGCACGGATTTCCTTGTTGCCGAGCATCTTGTCCATGCGGGTCTTCTCGACGTTGAGGATCTTGCCGCGCAGGGGCAGGATAGCCTGATGCTTGGGGTCCCGGCCCTGTTTGGCCGAGCCGCCTGCGGAGTCACCCTCGACGATGAATATCTCGGAGTCCTCCGGCCTCTTGGACTGGCAGTCCGCCAGCTTGCCCGGCAGGGAGTTGTCAGACAATGCACCCTTGCGCCGCACCAGGTCGCGGGCCTTGCGGGCCGCCTCGCGCGCCCGGGCCGCATCCACCACCTTCTCGATGATGAACCGCGCCTCCTTGGGATTTTCCTCGAAAAAGACGTTGAGCTTCTCGTAAATGACGGCGGAGACAAGGCCGGCGGCCTCGGAGTTGCCGAGCTTGGTCTTGGTCTGTCCCTCGAACTGCGGATCGGGCAGCTTGACGGAGATGACCGAGGTCAGCCCCTCGCGCACGTCGTCGCCGGTGAGCCGCTTGATCAGCTTCTTGGGCAGATCGCCGTTTTGCACGTAGTTGTTGATGGCGCGGGTCAGGGCGGTCTTGTAGCCGGCCAGATGGGTTCCGCCCTCGATGGTGCGGATGTTGTTGGCGAAGGTGTACGTGTTTTCCTTGTAGGCAGAGGTGTACTGCAAGGCGAACTCGACAATCATGTTCTCGGACTCGCCCTCGCCGTAGACGATCTCGCCTATGGTGTTCTGCCCGGTGTTGAGGTCCTTCACATACTGGCGGATACCGCCGTCGAACTTGAACTTCTCGTTGTCGCCGCTGCGCTCGTCCTTGAACTCGATCTCAAGGCCGGAGTTGAGATAGGCCAGCTCGCGAAACCGTTTCCTGAGGGTGTCGTAGTCAAACTGGTTGACCTCGAATATCTCTTCATCCGGGCGGAATCGCTGGGTTGTTCCGGTGGCATCGGACGGGCCGATCTCCTCCAGCTCATTGACCACAGCACCGCGCTCGAACTTCATCCGGTAGGTGGAGCCGTTGCGTTTGACCGTGGTCTCCATGAACTCCGACAGGGCGTTGACGCAGGACACGCCCACACCGTGCAGACCGCCGGAGACTTTGTAGGAGTCGTTGTCGAACTTGCCGCCCGCGTGCAGCGTGGTCATGGCCACCTGAACCGCCGGAATGCCTTCCTTGGGGTGAATCTCAACAGGTATGCCACGGCCGTTGTCCGAAACGGTGCATGAATTGTCCATGTGCAGGATGATCTTGATCTTGTCGCAATGTCCCGCCATGGCCTCGTCGATGGAGTTGTCGATGACCTCGTATACCAGATGGTGCAGACCGCGTATGTCGGTGGACCCGATATACATGGCGGGGCGCTTGCGGACAGCCTCAAGCCCCTCGAGTACGGTGATCGACTCGGCGTTGTACTGTTTTTCGCTCATCTAGACATTTTCCTCGGTGTAGTAAGTATCTTCTTTGATCATCATGGGCATGACGATCACGTTATAGTCACGATCATCCGTACCGGTCAGGCCGCAGGGGGCCTCGGTCCCGGTCAGGGTAAAGGTGACCTTGTCGGAATTGAAGTGGTTCAGAATCTCGATGAGATTCCTGGTGGGGAAGGCTATTCGCTGCATGTCGCCGCTGACAACGGCGTCGATGGATTCGCGGGCCATGCCTGTTTCCTGGCCCTGGGCCGAGATGGTCACCTCGCCCTCGCCGAAGGTAAAGTAGGCGCAGCGGTTCGAGTCCGTGTTGAACAGCGCCACGCGGGACAGGGCGTCCACCAGCTCCAGCCGCTTCACCTCCAGGGTGGAGACGTTGTCATCGCCAAGCTTCGCCATGAAGTTGTGGTAGTTGGGATACTGGTAATAGGACAGCGGCAGGGTGAAGGTCTCGCGCTGGTCGCCGGTGCGGAAGAATAGCCGCTTCTGGCTGATGGCCAGCTCTATCTCGTCGGAGGTGAGCCACTTCTTGAGCTCGCCAATGTACTTCTTCTGGATCAGCACGCCCTCTTCGGGGAGCATGGCGTAGATGTCGTCATTGACGAAGTTGAACATGGCGAACTGATGGCCGTTGAGACCGCACACCTCCACCTTCTTCACGCCCATGGTCTCGCGCGGGACGAAATAGATGCAGGCGATGGCCTCCATGGAGTCTTCATCGGAGATGCAGAAGGCGATCTTGTCGATGATCTCGTGGAGGAAATCGCCGGACCAGAAGACCGTGCCGTTTTCAGGAAAGCTGGAAAATTTCTGGAACCACTCCGGGTCGTTCACCGGAAATTTGTATTTCCTGGCTTTCTGCTCCACCAGGACGTTCTGGTTCGCCTCGTCCGTGCGGAAGGTCAGCTCTCCCTGGTCGCTCCGAAGCTGCTTGACCAGGTCATAGAAGGCGCGTCCCTGGACTCCGGCCAGACCGTCTCCCTCGATGGTGGCGGGATACGATCCCATGAACTCCAGGTTGGAGTCCGTGCTCATGATGTTCAGGTTTCCATTCTCGCACTGGAGCCAGATTGTCCGCAGGAACGCAGCGCCCGTTTTCGCGGGGATTATGTTCGCCGACTTCTGGAGGCCTTCGATGATCTCATCTCTGTTCACTTTCAGAAACATAAATAATATCTCCTTGATTGAGATTTATTGTCTCGGTTCGTATGTTCCTATCCGCGCTAACTGCCCGGAATAAAAATAAATTATATGCACACGCATCGGCACATTTTACGAACCGGTTGTGCGCCAAACCGGGATAATCACAGTGTGTCACGTCATGCGACATTTATTCTTCAACGTTTTCAACAGTTGTTTCAGTTCAAAGTCATCTTCCTGCAATTGTTCGATTTTTTTTACGGAATAGAGAACCGTGGAGTGGTCCTTTCCACCAAAAGTCCGTCCCAGGGCGGGGTAGGACGTGTTGAGCATCTTGCGGCACAGGAACATGGCCACCTGACGGGCCTGGGCTATGTTCTGGTGTCGCTTGGAGCCGGTCAGCTCCTTGATGTGCACGTTGAAATGCTCGCCCACCACGCCCATGATCTTCTTGGGCGTGAGGTCGTCGCTCGCCTTTTCCTCGGTGTTGGCCAGGATGTGTTCGAAGTCCCGCTGGGTCATCTCTTTCTTGACCAGCTCCTTGAAGGCGAAGAGCTTGAGCAGGATGCCCTGGAGGTAGCGGAAGTCCGTAAACCGCTGGGCCAGGGTCAGGACCTGCTCCTTGCTCAGGGTCAGGCGCTTGAGGCGGCAATGGCGCTGGATGTAGCCCACCCGGATCTCAAGGTCAGGCTCCTTGAGCGTGACAATGAGCCCCCAGCCCAGGCGCGACTGCAGGCTGTCGTCCAGAAAGTCGTAACTGGTCACCTTCTCCCGGCAGCCGATGACCATCTGCTTCTTGTTGTCGTAGAAGTGGTTGAAGAGATTGACCACTTCCTGCTGAAAATGGGGATACTCCCTGATCTTCTGAAAATCGTCGATGAACAGGAAATTGTACTCGAAAAGATGGTTGCGCGCCCGGAAGGGATCGCCCTTGAAGCGGATGGTGTAGAGCGAGTTGAGCTCGTCCATGGAGCCCATGAAGATGGTCGAGTAGTCGTGCTTCTTGCT
>CAMYLL010000019.1 GCA_947259235.1 uncultured Pseudodesulfovibrio sp.
CACGACCCAGGCGATCTCGCGCCCGAGCACGTCGGCCGCCTCGGCCACGCCGATGGTGGAATCCTTGATGACGCGGTTGGCCACCAGCCTGACGTTCCGCTCGGCGTCCGGGGCCTGCCTGCGCACGGCCTCCACCAGACGGGAGGCGCGGAACAGGCTCGGCAGGGTCAGATGCAGGGGCACGAAGAGGCTGTCCGCCTTCTCGATCTCGCCCGGCACGGCGCCGGAGAGCGCGTCGTCACCCGGCCACCACGCCGTGTCCACCACGATGAAGTCGTAGACGAAGCGGAGCTGTTCGAGGATCAATGACAGGGACCCCTGGTCGGGGCGGTCGCCCGAGACGGGACCGGGCAGGACGTTGAGGCCCGACTCGTGCTCGGTGACCACGCTGTGCAGGTAGGTGGCGTCCAGGCGGGAGATGTCTTCCATCAGATGCCCCCAGGTGTACTCGTACTTGAGGTCCAGAAAATAGGGTATCTCGCCTGCGGGCCGACGCAGGTCCAGGAGCAGGGTCCGGCCCGGAGCGCGCCGGTTGAGGGACCAGGCCAGGCTGGCGGCCAGGGTCGAGACGCCCTGCCCGGCCTTGCTCCCGGCCAGGGTCACGATCCGGCCCCGGGTTCCGTCATCGGCGTGCTTGCTCAGGCGCATGGCCGTGCGCATCAGGGCGGCGCGAAAGTCGCTCTCCTCCACGGGATATTGCAGGAACTCGCGGATGCCGCTGCGCATGGCGCGGATGAGGATGTCCGGGTCCGCATTGCGCCCGGCCAGATAGACGTCGTCCAGCCGCCCGGTCTCCAGGGCGTGGATGATGTGGGCCAGGTCCTCGTCCACGGTCTCGCCCGGCTCGTAGATGAGCACGCCGGTTTCGTCGGCGTCCTCGTCGGCGAGGCGCACCATGTAGCTGGCGGCCACTATCCGCTCCAGCCTCTTGCGCTCATCCTTGTCGTCGAGCGCCAGCGTGACGGGTATTATCCTGTTGTCCATGGTTCCCCCTTTTCCCCTTTCCGTTTCCAATCCGGCGCGGCTTTCCCCGCCCGCCGTCAATTGGTGCCGATGATGATTTCGGACACGCTCTGGCCGGTCTTGGACTCCGTCTTCGGCCCTTCCTGATACGTCGTGCCGACCTTGGCGGCGTAGCGGCCGTCGATGCCCACCACCGGGGCGTCAGTCCCGGCCTCGGGGTTGTATATCTGCTGGCTCAGGGCCAGCCGGGCCGAGCTGCCGAAGGGAGCCGTGGATTCCTCATGGCTGATCATGGGGCTGCACCCCATCTGGAACATGATGGCGAACACGGCGAGATACACGATCAAATTTCCCATGATGCCTCCCTTATCTCGGCCAGGCATGGCCGAAGTCTCCGTCAAAACCCGTCTCCGGGCGGACGACTGTTTCAGGCTGGCTGTTCGCCTGCGACGCGGCGATGGCGGCAGCGGAGCCGGTGTTCTTTCCCTCAAGCAGGCCGAGCATGTAGAATTCATAATCCGTGGGTTCCTTGAAGTCGTCGCCGGGCAGGGTCTGCTTGGCCATGTCCAGGGGCTTGACCAGATGGGCGGTGACGATGATCACCAGCTCGGTCTTGTTCTTCTGATAGTCCGAGCTGCGAAAGAGCATGCCCAGCACGGGCAGGTCGCCCAGCACCGGGAAGCGGTGGTTGTTTTCCTTGAGCGATTCGCTGATGAGCCCGGCGATGGCGAAGCTCTGGCCGTCGGCCAAGTCCACCACGGTGGTGGCCTTGCGGGTGGCGATGGCCGGAATCTCGTAGCCCTGGTAGCGCATGGCGTTGGTGTAATCGAGCTCGGACACCTCGGGGCTGACGTGCAGGTTGATGGCCCCGGAGCTGAGCACCGTGGGGGTGAAGCTCAGGCCCACGCCAAAGGGCTTGAACTCGATGCTGACCGTGCCCAGCGCGCCGGGCTTGGGAATGGGAATCTCGCCGCCCACCAGAAAGTCGGCCGACTCGCCGGACACGCAGGTCAGGTTCGGCTCGGCCAGCAGCCGGGCCAGCCCGTGCGCCTTGAGTGCGTCGAGCATGCCGATGATGTTGCTCTGGCCGTTGTTGTACTGGAAAACTCCGTTGATCTTGTCCGTCAGGTCTATGCGGCCCGAGCCGTCCGCCGCCAGGCTGGTCAGGTTGTTCAGGAAGGAGTAGATCGTGAAATTGCTGAAGGTGGCGGCCAGGTTGATGCCCATGCGCTTGAGGGCGGTGCGGCTCATCTCGGCCACGCGGACCTCAAGCATGACCTGCTGCACGCCGTCCACGCGCAGGAGGTTGACCACCTTGCCCGGGGCCTCGGCCTCGGCCAGGGACAGGACCGAGGTCAGGTCGGCAGTGTTGGAGACCGAACCGGACAGGGTGATGGACTCGCCCGAGGAGAGCACCTGGACAGACCTCTCGCGTGGCAGGATCTCGTGGATCATCCGCTTGAGCCGGGTGACGTCCGGGGTGATGACCAGATCGTAGACCGCGCTCACCTGCCCACCGCTCCACAGGGTCAGGGTGGTGGTACCGAGCTTCTTGCCGGTGATATATATCTGCCGGGGCGAGAGGACCACGATGGAGGCGGCCTCCGGCTCGGCCAGGGAGACGCGGCTCACCGGACGGTCGGCGGTAAGGATGGTGGACTTGGACAGCACGATGCGGATGACGCCCGGAGCCTCGGTGTCGAGAATCTCCAGCTCGGCCATGGCCGGGGCGGCAGTCAGCAGGGCCGCCAGAAATATCAGTATCAGGCGGGCATGGAGGCCGGTATCGAATGATCGGATAGTCATGACCCGCTCCTAGAACTTCAGGGTTCTGGTCTGGCCGCCGGTGATGACCTCGACGCGGACCTGGTTGCGGCGCGAGGGCGCGGGCTTGGGCGCGGGGCGCAGGGCGGCCAGCGCCTTGGTCACGGTGACGCCGGTGGTCAGCACCTTGTCCGTGTCCAGCTCGTTGCGCAGGGCGAAATTCAGGGTCCCCTGGGTGGCGGCCAGGGCCAGTCGCTCGCTCTCCTCCGGGGTCAGCTCCAGGGTGTAGACGTCGACGGACGCGGTCTTGCCCTCTTCGCTGGAGGCCTGGAGCTGGGTTCCGGTGGCCAGCACCTTGACCCGCTCCAGCACCAGCTTGGTGATGGGCTCGTCCTGCTTGCCGCGACCCTGGACCAGGGAAACGATGACGTCCACGCGGTCGCCGGGGCGGACGAATCCGGCCAGCCCCATGACGGCGTTGCCCTTGACGGACATGGCCCGCTTGCCCGGCTCGATGAGGGCGCTGACGCCGCCGCCCATGACCGAGGCTCCGGCCAGACGCGAGGCGGTGACGGCCTCGTTGGCGGTCACGGCCATACCCAGCACCCGGCCCGCCAGGGCTTCGGGGTCGTCAAAGGCGCCGGAGGGCCTGGAGTCGGGGGTGAACTGGCGCAGCTGCAGCATGTCCGCCGTCAGCTTGGTTCCGGGGCCGAGGTCCGCCTTGGCCACCACCACGGCCACGGTCCGGGCCTGGGGGGCGGCTGCGGGCTGCCGGGCCACGCGGCTGGTCCACATGAAAATCAGCACGCCCGTGCCAAGGGCGAGGACCAGTGCGACGGCGATCTGGATGAGTGCGCGGGTGGATCTGCTCATGACGTTCTCCCTTGGCTACCGGGCCATGATCGACCCGGTCTGGGCCACGTTGACGGCCATGGCGGCCACGGTTCCCACGGCGATGGCCACGCCGTAGCACAGGCGCGGCATGGTCTTGCCCGTTGCCACGGGGGAATACTCGAAGCGGTGGGTGGACATGGTCACGAGAAAGGTTCCCCAGATGTTGGCCAGCACGGCCTTGAACTGGTCGAGATTGCGCAGCAGCACGATGACCGCATAGACGCCGCCCGCGAGACAGGTGAAGAGAAACGCGGTGAAGGTGGCCTGGGCCCCGAGCCATGCGCCCACGCCGGCCATGAGCTTGACGTCGCCCGCGCCCATCATGCCCATGAAGAAAGGAACCACCATGACCCCGAGGCCCAGGGCGAACCCGCCGCCGCTGAGCAGCAGGCCGTCGAGCCCGGCGTAAAGCGCGTGGGCGGCCAGCCCGGTCAGGATGAGCGGGAAGGTCAGCCAGTTGTAGATGCGCTGGCTCCTGAGGTCGGTGATGGTGGCGACGACGAGCGCCGCCGTGAGCATGATGGAAGTCAGAAGTTCCATGGTTCCCCCGATGTGTTGCCTTGCGCCGTCATCCCTGGCGTCCGTTTTCCCCTCGGACGACAGGACCGGGGCTGGCGGGCTGCTTTCCCGCAAGCCCCGGTCCGGCTGCTCTGGCTGCTTCCGTTAAACGGATTGCTGTGTGCCTCTCCCTCGCGCCTAGTTGGCGGTGGCAGCGCTCATGCTGCTGGCGATGGAGCTGAAGGTGCTGGAAACGACGTTTCCGAGGGTGGTCACTGCGCCAACGATGGCGGCGGCGATCAGGGCTGCCAGAAGACCGTATTCGAGAGCCGTTGCGCCTTCTTCGTTCATGATCAGGTTCTTGATGGACATTGTTTTTCTCCTTGTGTTGAACTGCTTGTTTCGTGGACAGAAAATTTGTTTCTACTGTTCCGCACCAGCCACGACTCCCATTGAGCAACCGCCGTGCCATTTGTGGCGCGCCATGTTCAAAATTCGCACAACAACTTGTAAAAACTGAATATTTTTCTTACACAATTCCATTTTACCCCATCCTTGGCAGTGTCCGTTATCCCGGCAATCCAGTTTTTGTAGACTACAATTCGTGGCGATCAGTCCATGCCCATGCACGACATCCCATCATTCCGGGCACTTGGATTGAATACACAAAAAATGGACCACCTTTCTGCCCTCCTATCACCATGCCCCCGTGAGACAGAAGCACCCCCAATTTCAGTGGGATAGGCGTTCCCGGCGCGCGCTGGGACGAGAGAGGAGGACCGTAGGCACGAGGGAGGCGTTCCCGAGCGGGCGTGGGAACGACTGCCAAAGAAGAACGCCCCCTGCGCGCTCGGAGCGGCAGGGGGCGGTTTCACTCGCAGTGTGGACGGAGATTACGCGGCGAAGATCGAGCCGGGCCTGCGGGCCTGGCGTGCCTGGCGCCCGATGATACGGCCGGTGACGAACCAGATGGCCGAGGTCAGGATGATGGAGACATAGCCGTCCACGGCGTAGTGCCAGCCGAGGTGGATTGAACCGAGGACGATGCACGCGCAATAGGCCGAGAAGAGCCACCCCACGGGGCGGCTGATGCGCCAGCCCAAAAGGGCCATGAGCCAGGCGATGGACACGTGCATGCTCGGCATTACCGTAATGCCAGTGACCAGCCCGATATGCCGTTGGCGGTAGTTCTCAAGGAGCGTCTGCTGCATGTCCAGGGCCCATATGGGATAGGACTCGTTGGCCCGGTGGAGGTAGTCCATGAGTGGTGCGTAGACGTCGCGCCCCGGCACGATGGCTCCGTAGTAGCACGGCCCGGCCGAGGACAGCAGGGTGGCGGCCACGGAGCCGATGAGCACCCAGCACAGGAGAAAGGAGATGATGTACTGCATCCGCAGCCCGGCATTTTCCGTGGCAAAGGCCTGCCAGTAGAAGACCATGATCACGATGAACAACCATATATTATAAAGGAAGTTGACCATGAAGGTGATCAGCGGGTGGCCCAGCACCGGCTGGAGTAGCCGCCAGGGGTCCGCGCCGAAGTGGATGGCCCGGTCCAGCTCGAAGAAGACCGGGTCCAGGTGAAAGGGAACCACCAGGGGGATCATCCGCTTGAAGTTGGAGAAGACCGCCAACAGCAGATAGAAACAGGCGATGGCCACCACGCCGTTGAAGAACCGCTCCCAGGTCAGGACGTCCTGGTTGAGCCGGGTCATCACCTGGGGCAACAGCCGCCGGGGCCGGTCGCGCAGCTGGGTGCGGATGCAGTAGATGATAAAGAAGCAGGCAAGGGTCAGCAGGAGCAGATGCACCCCGGTCACACCGTAAAGGCTGAAGCTCGAGAACCGCTCCAGGCCGAAGATGCGGGTATGGAACACGCAGGACACCGCATAGAATATGAGTATGGCCAGCGGCCCCCGGTGGGCCTGCACCGCGCCGAGAAAGGCGGTTGCGATCCGGTGGCCCGCCTCGGCCAGATAGGGAAATACGCCGAGCTGGCGGGTCTGTGTTGAATCGGGCATGGGCAATCCTGGAACTGTGGGTGGATGAGGCGGCACGGCCAAAGCCGTGCCGGGACGGACTGTCCACCAATCGTGGATTAATCCGTGATGTCAGCCGTCAGTTCTTGTATTGTGCAGGATTTATGCCGTGCTTCTGAATCTTGTTCCACAGGTTCTTTGCGGAGATGCCCAGGCTGTCCGCCGCATCGGTCTGGGTTCCCCCTGCCCGACGCATGGCGTCCTCGATGAGGGTCCGCTCATAGGCTATCAGAGCCTGCTTGAGCGGCAGGCCGGGATCGGTCGCGGCAAGGAGCGGGGCTGTCGCGGCAGGCTCCTCTGCCCGGGCGGGCTGGCGGTTGGAGAAGGCCTGGTCCACGTCCGCGGGCCGGATCACGGTGGAGGTGCAAAAGATGGCCGCGCGCTCCACGGCGTTGGCGAACTGGCGGACGTTGCCCGGCCAGCCGTAGTTGAAGAATATCTCCATGGCCTGCTGGGAGACGGAGGCGATGTCCGTGCCGAGGCGTCTGTTCGCCCTGTCGAGGAAAAACTCGGCCAAAAGCGGCAGGTCGTCCTTTCGCTCGCGCAGGGGGGGCAGGATCAGGGTGGCCACGTTGAGCCGGTAGTAGAGATCGCTGCGAAACTCGCCGCTCTCCACGCGCTTCTCCAGCTCCTGGTTGGTGGCCGCGATGATGCGCATGTCATAGGCCACGGGTTTGGTTCCGCCCAGCCGCTCGGCCTGCTTCTGCTCCACGGCGCGCAGCAGCTTGGGCTGGAGATTAAGGGGCATGTCGCCGATCTCGTCGAGAAGGATGGTCCCGCCCCTGGCCTGCTCGAACTTGCCGGGCTTGGCCGAGGTGGCCCCGGTGAAGGCCCCCTTCTCGTGGCCGAAAAGCTCGCTCTCGATGAGGTTCTCGGGAATGGCCGCGCAGTTGATCTTGATGAACGGTCCCTTGGCCCGGGCGCTCAGGGCGTGGATGGCGTCGGAGACCAACTCCTTGCCCGTTCCCGTCTCGCCCATGATCAGGACGTCCGCGTTGAGCTCCGCCACGCGGGCGATGCGCTCCTTGACCGCCAGCATGGGCACGGACTGGCCGATGATGTCGCTGAGAGGGCTTGTCCTGGCGCGGCGCTTGAACTCGGCCAGCTCCGTCTGGAGCCGCCGTTTTTCCAGGGCGCGGCGGACCACCACTTCCATCTCGCCCAGCGAGAACGGCTTGGTGAAATAGTCATAGGCCCCGCGCTGCATGGCCAACACGCCGGAATCCTTGGAGGCATAGCCGGTCATGACGATGACATCCACCCCCGGCGCGGCCTCGGCCAGATGCGGCAGGGCGTCAAGGCCGGACATGCCGGGCAGCTTTATGTCGTGCAGGATGAGATCGGGATTGACCGCTCCGGCCTTCTTTATGCCTTCCTCGGCAGAGGACGCGGTGTCCACGACATATCCCTGCTCCGCCAACGCCTCCACCAGCATCCCCTGGAACGCCCGGTCGTCATCCACCACCAGTATGCGCTCTGCCATGCCAACCTCCCCTCTCTTTGTTACCTGGCAAGGATAATACACGGATATTGGATATTAATCCACAAAAAGTAGACGTTTTTGTTTGACCGCTCTCTTTCGCCTTAACCCGGCGACCTCTGCAGATTATATATACTTATACATTACATATACATACGGCAACGGCGAGCCAAGAAAGTCGGGGCTGGCACACCCATTGCTTATATTCGTGCGTCCGGCCCTGAAGCCGGTCCGTTTCACAGAGCCAAGGAGATGCGCACATGAGGAAGAGAGATGAATCACGCAGAGGGCTGGCGGCCGTCGAGTTCGCGCTGATGCTGCCTGTCATGGCGCTGCTCCTCTTCATGCTCGTGGAGGGTGCGGGCGCGATGCACGCCTATTCGAACGTGGTCGAGGCGAGCCGCGAGGGAGCGCGCATGGCGCTCATGGACGGCTCGGCCGCCGACATCGAGGCCCTGGTAGAGGCCGTCACCCGCGAGCTGAACAGCCAGGACCTGACCACCGCCGTCACCACCGACTCCGCCGCCAACACTGTCACAGTCGAGGTTTCCTATGCATACCAACCGTTCGGCGAGAACGCCATCAAGATGCTCACTGGCGAGACGTCGCTCGTGCTCGTCGCCCAGACGACCATGCCCCTGCCATAGGCGGTCCAGGAGCGGCGCGGCGAGCACAGTCATCGCCATGCTGCTGCCCGTGCTGCTCGCCGTGGCCGGACTGGCCGTGGACATGGGCAACATGTACGTCACCCACACCCGGCTCCAGGCTGCGGTGGACGCGGGCGCACTGGCCGGAAGCCTCGAACTCCCCTACGACCCGGACCTGAGCAAGGGACGCGTGGAGCAGGCCGTAACGGACATGATCCACACCAACCTGCCCGAGGCCGTGGTGCAGAGCGTCACCCCCGGCACGGAGGTGCGCAGCGTGGTGGTCTCGGCCAAGGTCGAGGTCAAGCTGCTGGTCATGCGGTTCCTGCATCTGGCCGACCAATGGGTCGAGGCGCGGGCCGCGGCCGGGTTCAACAAGCTCGAAGTCGTCTTTGTCATCGACAACTCCGGCTCCATGTCGGGAACGCCCATCAACCTGGTCAAGGAAGCCTCCATCGGCCTGACCGACCTGCTCATCCCCGACGGGCAGCACCCGGACACCAAGGTCGGCCTGGTGGCCTTTCGCGGCAAGGTGCGCATCGGCGACGATGTGGACGGCCTGGAAGCAGGCTGCCGCAACGCCGACGGCAGCGTCAACAACGGCATCCACGAAGATTTCATGAGCATGTACTGGGCGCTGCCCTATTACTATAGAAACCAGATCAGCCTGGACACCTGCTCCAGCATCCCCGAGTCCCGGCCCCTGAGCCAGGACAAGGACGCCATCATCACCGCCATCAACTCCCAGACCGCCACGGGCAGCGCGTCCGGCACGATCATCCCCGAGGGCATCAAGTGGGCGCGGCACATGCTCACCCCTGAGGCACCCTATACCGAGGGCGGCGACAGGAAGGACTTCCGCAAGATCATGATCGTGCTCACCGACGGCGACAACGAGGACGGCGAATGCGGCGGGGCCTACCGGGCCTACTACCGCCCCAACAGCTATTGGACCAACGCCTATTTCGGCATGGGCCGCGACGACGCCCACTGCAACGACGGCGGCGTGCTCAACCAGGACATGCTCACCCAGGCGCAGCTGGCCAAGGACGCGGGCGTCGAGATCTTCGCCATCCGCTTCGGCTCATCGGACAACACGGACATCGCACTCATGCAGCAGATAGCCTCCAGCAAGCCGGGGACCAACGACCACTACTTCGACGCGCCCTCGGTCTACGACATACCGGACGTCTTCAAGAAGATCGGCAAGCAGCTCGGCTGGCGGCTCCTGAACTAGGGAGGAACAGATGCAAAGACACGACAACGACTCCCGACGCACGGGCATGACCACCATGGAGTTCGCCCTCATCCTCCCCTTCCTGCTGGCCATGGTCATGGTCACCATCGAGACCGGGACCATGCTCTACTCCTGGATGACCATCCAGAAGGCGGCCCAGACCGGAGCGCGGTTCGCCGCCACCGGCCAGGGAGACGAGGAGGGAACCCGCCTCGCCCAGATCACGGCCATCACCGATTCCTGGCTCGAAAACCTCGACAGCGGAACCAAGGAGATCACCATCAGCTCCTGGCCCGACATGACAGCCGTGGGCGACGGGACCACGGATGATCCCGGCGGCCCGTGCCAGCTCGTGGAGGTCGCCGTGGTCTACAACTACCACCCGTTCACCCCCGTCATCAGCGCCCTCATGCCCGAGACGATCCCCCTGTCCGGGGCCGACCGCAAGCTCAACGAACCGTGGCGGCCCTGCGAATAACCTGTACGGACGCCTGCGCCGGAAACCATTTCAGCCACACATCCACACCCATTCCCCAGGAGAAACGCCCCGCAAGGGGCTTTTCTTTTTACCCTTCTTCCTTTAATTGAGAAGAGTTATTGATTTTTATCCCTGCATGGAATATTTTGATCCAATAGATTGTAGTGTCATCGGCATGCGCAGCAAGACGAAGACAGGCATAACGGAGAAATGAAGTGAGCAATTTCCCCCAGATATTGGGCGTATATTCCCTTGAGCTCGACGCGGACATTGGCAGCGGCGGCACGCAGAGCAAGCACCGCAACCTGACCTACTGGTATGCCCGCCAGCTCTCCTCGTCCGAATTCGAGGTGCAGCCGCTCAATATTCACCATGTCCCATCGGGCGTTCGCAGTGTGCTCGCGGAGATGGATTTTCTCAAGCAGTACACCCCGGAGCCGAGCTACTACCGCATCCACACGGTCCCTGCCCTGGACACCCTCAGCCGCAAGCTCAAGATGGGCGACGACGCCTTCATCTCAGGTGACCTGGACGAGGCCGAGCGGCAGTTCATCAAGGCGCTGATGATCGACGACAAGAACGTCGACGCCAACTACGGCCTGGGCGAGGTCTACTCGGAACAAAAGGACTTCGACAAGCTCAAGAAGGTGCTGGACACCCTGCTTGGCATCTCCGAGGCCTTCACCTACGAGCATCGCCAAAAATTCAACCAGTTCGGCATCAGTCTGCGCAAGAACGGCCACTACGACGAATCCATCCGCTACTACAACAAGTCCCTGGAAATCGTGGAGGACGACGAGAACGTCTACTTCAACCTGGCGCGCGTCTACTACGAGAAAGGGCTCAACGACAAATGCGTCTCCAGCCTGGAGCAGGCCCTCAATCTCAACCCCGAGTTCATCGAGGCCCAGAAATTCCTGAAATACTGCCGGAAACCGAACCAGGCCCGGACATAGATCACGCCGAATCCCCGAACGGAAAAAGCCGCCCCCTTGCGCCACACGGCACGCAGGGGGCGGCTTTCGACATTTCTCACAGGCTTCCGCTGGACCCGCATATCTGCTACGCAGGAGCATCAGCGACAATCACCCCAAAGGAGTGTCGACCATGCCCCGCCTTCTGATCACGACCCTGGCCGCCCTGTGTCTCATGGTTTCGTCCGCCCTGGCAGGGCAGACCCTGCGCGTGGCGGTGGAAGATCACTACCCGCCCTACAGCTACGAGGACGAAACCGGGCAAATGGCCGGATTCAACGTGGACATAGCGGGCGCGCTGGCCCAGGTCATGGGCATGGAATGCCGGATCGTCAGCGTGCCCTGGGACGACCTCCTGCCGCGCCTGGCCAAAGGCGACTACGACGCCATCGTCGCCTGCATGGCCGTCAAGCCCGACCGGCTCGAATACGCCGAGTTCACGGACTACTACCTGCGCTCACAGACCGGATTCATCGGGCGCAAGGGAACGCCGGACGACACATCCCCAGAGTCGCTTCGCGGAATGACCCTTGTCTCCCAAAACGGCACGGCCCAGCTGGCCTATCTTCATAAGGCCTATGGCCAGACGGCCCATGTCAAGGGGTTCCCGACCATGGGCGAGGCCTTCGAGGCGGTGGCGGACGGCCACGCGGACCTCTGCCTCACCCCCCTGCTGGCCGGACTCGAATTCCTCAAGAGCGACGCAGGTCTGGAGTGCGACATCATCGGTCCGGCACTGGCCTCGGACCAGTTCCAGTACTCGCCGGCCCATATCGCGGTGGCCAAGGGAAACACCGAACTGCGCGACCAGCTCAACCACGCCCTGAAGACCATCCGGTCCAACGGCGAGTTTGCAACCATCAGCCGCAGATATTTCCCCTTCAGCGTTTACTGAGCCCGGCTCGTCCGGGTGGCGGCTGGCCCGCTACAGCCAGGAGATATCGGCCTTGGGTCTGGGGGGCGCGGCGGCAAAACGACGGGCCGGGCGGCCCAGCATGAGCGCGCCGCCCAGAGCATGGCCCTCGGGAACGCCCAGCAGACGCAGCACGGCCGGGTCATGCCTGGCCGCGGCGCACAGATAGCCGCACCAGCACGCGCCCAGCCCCGCCCCGGCAGCGGCCAGCTCCAGGTAGGTCACGGCAATGACGCCGTCCTCCATCGGAGTGATGCCCCTGGCCGGCACATGGGCCACGGCCAGCATGGGCGCATCACGACAGATGAGATCAACCCCGGCGTCAAAGGCGCGCACCAGTCCGGCGAGGTGCAGGGCCTCGGCCAGCGGCGTCTCGGCCTCGACCTCGGCACGCATCCACGTGACCACGGCCTCGGCCACGCGCCGCACCGCCGCCGCGTCCGGGGCCACGACCCAGCCCACGGGCCGGGCGTTGTGCCCCGAGGGCGCGTACTGGGTCAGGTCCAGCAGCCGGGCCACCTGCTCCCGGTCCGGCGGCTCGGGCTTGAAGGCGCGCATGGAGCGTCGGCCGCGCAACAGCTGCTCCACCTGCTGCGCCGTGGGCTTGAGAGAACGGTCCAGGGGGACCTGCCCTTCGTCAAAATGATCAAGGCGCAACGCGCCGTGGGGACACACGGCCACGCAATGGCCGCACTGAATGCAATAAGCGGATTTCCTGTCATGGGGCGCGGGCAGCCCGCCCGATTCCCATTCAATGCACCCCAGTGGACACACGGCGGCGCACAGGCCGTCGCGGGCGCAGGACTCCGGGTCTATGGTGAAAAGCATGAAGACCTCCGATTCGTCTGATGGCCCATTGTGTCCGTTTCCCGGCCCGAGGACAAGCCGCCCGACGCGACCGGTCAAGGGATGCGTTGACCAGTCAACGGATTTCCCGTATTTCGTTGGCCCAGCGCGATTATCATTTTCCATTTCGCCCGCAACATATATACACCCCGACAGGGTACCGAATAGCCAGCAAGGACACCGCACATGACCAACACGCCCGAGGCCCCGGAAAAAGGCAAGGATTTCATCCGTCTCATCATCGACAAGGACAACCAGACCGGCAAATACGACGGCCGGGTCCACACCCGCTTCCCCCCGGAGCCCAACGGCTACCTGCATATCGGACACGCCAAGTCCATCTGCCTCAACTTCGGCCTGGCCCGCGACTATCAGGGCAAGTGCAACCTGCGGTTCGACGACACCAACCCGGTCAAGGAAGACGTCGAGTACGTCGATTCCATCCGCGAGGACGTGACCTGGCTCGGGTTCACGTGGGACGCCAACTTCTACGCATCAGACTATTTCGAGCGCCTCTATTGCATCGCCGAGCTCTTCATCAAGATGGGCAAGGCATATGTTGACCACCAGACCCCCGATGAGATCAGGGCCAACCGCGGAACCCTCAAGGAACCCGGGACCGACTCCCCCTACCGCGACCGCACTCCCGAGGAGAACCTCGCCCTGTTCCGCTCCATGCGCGCGGGCGAGCTGGCCGACGGCGCGTGCATCCTGCGCGCCAAGATAGACATGGCCGCTCCCAACGTGATGCTGCGCGACCCGGCCCTGTACCGCATCAAGCACGCCAATCACCACCGCACCGGCGACGCATGGTGCATCTATCCCATGTATGACTTCACCCACGGCCTGTCCGACGCCATCGAGGGCATCACCCACTCCATCTGCACCCTGGAATTCGAGAACAACCGCCCCCTCTACAACTGGTGCGTGGACACGCTCATGGAAGGGCTGCGCATGCCCGAGCTCTTCGGCCGCAACGCCGCGATCTACGAGGAGCTGGCCGCCCTGCCCGGCTTCAATGAGCGGCCCTACCAGTATGAGTTCGCCCGGCTGAACATCACGGGAACCGTGCTCTCCAAGCGCAAGCTCATCCAGCTCGTGCAGGAAGGTCACGTCCTGGGCTGGGACGACCCGCGCATGCCCACCATCTGCGGCTTCCGCCGCCGTGGCTATACCCCGGCCTCCATCCGCGACTTCTGCGAGAGGATCGGCGTGGCCAAGTCCGACTCCACGGTGGAATACGCCCTGCTTGAACACTGCGTGCGCCAGGATCTCAACGACCGCGCGCCGCGCTATCTGGGCGTCATGGACCCGGTCAAGCTGGTCATCGAGAACTACCCAGAGGACGGGCTTGACGAGTTCACCATGCCCCTGCACCCCGAGGACGAATCCATGGGCACGCGCGTGGTTCCCTTCTCCCGCGAGCTGTGGATCGAGCGGGCGGACTTCATGGAGGACGCGCCCAAGAAATTCTTCCGCCTCTCTCCGGGCCGCGAAGTCCGGCTCCGCTTCGCCTACTATGTGACCTGCACCGGGTTCGACAAGGACGCGGACGGCAACATCACGCAGATCCGCGCCACCTACGACCCCGAGACACGCGGCGGCTGGTCCAAGGACGGCCGCAAGATTAAGGGAACCCTGCACTGGGTCTCCGCCGCCCACGCGGTGCAGGCCGAGGTCCGCAACTACAGCAACCTCTTCTCCTGCGAGAACCCAAATGCAGTGGGTGAGGGCAAGTGCTTCACGGACTACGTGGACCCGAACTCCCTGGAAGTCCTGCCCCGGTGCTGGGTGGAGCCCGCCCTGGCCGACATGGAGCCGGGCGTCAACTTCCAGTTCGAGCGCACGGGCTATTACTGCTCGGACTCCCGCGACCATGCGCCCGGCGACAAACTCGTCTTCAACCGCACGGCCACCCTGCGCGACTCCTGGGCCAAGATTCAGAAGAACATGGCCTAGACCAAACCCACGATCATTCCCCCAAAAGACCGCGCCACGCGGTCTTTTTTTATGGACAAGGAGAGCAGCCGCCCCCGTACAAAACGTACGATTCCGTCTCGGCTCGCCCCCGCCCCCGGTATCGCCGGGAACGCGGTAAAAAAATCACCACAATATTCTTGACATTGATTGCTCAATCAATCTACTGAGAAATCACGGACTGATTGAGTGATCAATCCATACAGAAACACGAGAGAAGCAGGACAGCGATGGGCAAGAAGAACTCCATACTCAGAGCGGCCCAGGAGGCCTTTGGCCACCAGGGCTTCACCGCCACCACGGTCAAGGACGTGGCCGGGCGCGCTCAGGTATCCTTCGGCCTGGTCTCCCACTACTTCGGGAGCAAGCAGGACCTCTTCCTTGCCGCCGGGTTCGACATGGCCGACCGGCTCTACCTGGAGCTTGAGGGGGCCATCGAAGAGCACATGACGGGCCTGCAATGCGTCCAGGCTTACATGAACACCTATTTCGACTTCATGGACGGGCACCGTCACCGCTTCCCCATCCTGCTCCGCTGCTCGCCCTTCAGCCACATGGAGCCGGAGATCGACGCCGCCATGGTGGCCGACAAGTTCCGCCGGTTCATCGACGTCCTTGAACTCTGCGTCCGACGCGGCATAGAGGACGGAACCATCAGGGAGCTCCCGGTGGAAGACACCGCGCTCATCATATACGGCAACATCATAGGCAGCGTGCGCACCAGTCTCCTGACGCCCTACAAATGCGAGGGCCTGTTCGGCGAGACCATCAGCCATGTGACACGCAGCCTGAAAACAGCGCACGCCGAGGCCGCTGTTGAAGAAATGCCCGGCACGGCGAGGGGTTCGTTTCCCGCTCAACCCGACTCAAACCATCAATCATAAGGAGAGCGACATGTTTTCCAATCTCAACATAAGCAAGATCATGGACATTATCATCGGACGCCAGTGCTGGCACCCGTACATCGAATCCTGGAAGTCCTGGGCCCAGGACTGGACCAGGGATTCGAACTCTTAGCCCGAACCGCGTAGCACCTCCAACGGCAGAGAGGATTGGACCGCAACCCACACCCTGAAAGCCCGTGTCAATGGTTCGGACTCCCGGTACGCCGGGACCCCCCACAAGGGAGCCGCTCAAGCGGCTCCCTTTCCTTTTGATCCATACCGCCGGTCCTCATTCCCGCGGG
>CAMYLL010000020.1 GCA_947259235.1 uncultured Pseudodesulfovibrio sp.
CGCCGCGAGCACGTCGGGCGGCGGTCGAAAGCTGGCAGCCTGCGCGTCGTCGTGGCCGTAGCGGCCGAGTCCGGTGAAACCATCGAGCCGTGCCCCGCTGAGCCACGCCGCCAGCTCGGGCGGCACTGTCTCGGCCACCCGGGAGGCGGTCCGGTCCGCCAGGAGCGGGCTGGCCAGACAGCCGCCCTCCAGCCGCAGCCCGGTCCGGGCGTCCACCATGACCCTTCGATGCTCCGTGCATCGGGGCAGGGCCAGGCGCGGCCCGGCCGTGCCCTCCACCGCAAGGGGACAGTCCGGCCCGGCAGGCAGCCCGCTTGAGGCGCACAGGCGCACCGGGCGCAGCCCCGGCCCCGGAGCCAGGCCCAGGTCACGGCTGTGGGGGGCCAGGGCGCGCAGGACGTCGAAGAAGAGCGGCCCGGCATGGGTCGCGCCGGAGATGCCCTTGACCGGCGAGCCGTCCGGGTTGCCCACCCAGACGCCCACGGCCAGGGTCCGGCCGAAACCCACGGCCCATGCGTCGCGGTGGCCGAAGGAGGTTCCTGTCTTCCAGGCCGCGGCCGGGCGGTCCAGGGTCAGCCGCCACGAATCGGGCATGTCCGGCCTGGACACCTCGGCCAGCATCTCCGAAACAACGCGCGCCGCCTCGGGCGAGAACAGCGGCATGGAGGGCGACCCTCCGGCGTCCGTGGTCACCCGCCAGGGCCGATGCGCGCCGCCCTGGCCCAGGGTGGCGTAGAGGTTGGTCAGGTCGAGCAGGCGCACCTCGCACGCCCCGAGCACCAGGGGCAGGCCGTAGCTGGCCGTCGGGCGGTCGATGGTCCGCAGGCCGCCGTCCGTCAGCAGGGCGTGGAACTCGCCCAGCCCGGTCTGTGCCAGCAGGCGCACGGCCGGGACGTTGAGCGAGCGCGTCAGGGCCTGGGCCACGGTGACCCGGCCCGAGAAGGTCCCGGTGTAGTTCTCCGGCGCATATCCGGCGTAGTCCGTGGGCACGTCGAGCAGGCGCGAGCCAGGCACGGCCAGCCCCTTGTCAAAGGCCAGGGCGTAGAGGAACGGCTTGAGGGTCGAGCCGGGCGAGCGCGGGGCCAGGGTGTTGTTGACCTGCCCCTGGTGGCGGTCGTCGCCGAAGTCGGCGGACCCGGCCATGGCCAGCACCTCGCGGGTGGAGCGGTCCAGGACCACCACCGCGCCGTTGGTGATGCCCAGGGAGCGCAGCCCGGTGATGTGGCGGGCCAGCAGCCGCTCCACGGTGCGCTGGCTGGTCAGGTCGAGGGACGTGGTCAGGGTCGGCTCCGCCCCCAGCTCGGCCCGGGCCAGCAGGCAGAAATGGGGGGCGAGCATGGGCGAGGGGGTGCGGCGGGCCACCATGGGCTGGCGCATGGCCCGGTGAGCCTCGTCCGGGGCCACGACGCCGCGCCCGGCCAGCAGGGTCAGGACCTGATCGCGCACGGTCATGGCCTCCCGGGGGTGGCGGGCCGGGTTGTAGCGGTTGGGCGCGCGGGGCAGCACCGCCAGCAGGGCGCATTCGCCCAGGGAGAGCCTGTCCGGCGGCTTGTTGAAGTAGATGCGCGAGGCCGCGCCCACGCCCATGATGTTGCCGCCGAAGGGCGCGGTGTTGAGGTACGCCTCCAGCAGTTCGGTCTTGGAATGGGTCAGGGAGAGCTGGAGGGCTCGGAATGCCTCGATGAGCTTGGCCCCGACGGTGCGTTCCCGGGGCTCGGCCATGCGCGCCAGTTGCATGGGAATGGTGGACGCGCCCGAGACCACCCGTCCGGCCAGGGCGTTGGTCCAGGCGGCCCGGAGAATGGCCAGGGCGTTGACCCCCGGATGGATGAAGAACCATCGGTCTTCGGACTCCACCAGGGCGGTCACCAGCTCGGGCGAAACCTCGTCCAGGGTGACCGGGAACCGCCACTGGCCGTCGGCTGCGGTGAACCGGCGCAGCTCCACCCCGTGGCGGTCCTCGATGCGCGTCCCCACCGGCGGGGCCAGCCAGTGCGCGGGGAGCGGAAAGAGCGCGTTCAGGGCCATGAAGGCCAGCCACGCCGCCGCCGGAACGCAGGCAATGAGCGTGAGGGCCTTGAGCCACCCTCTCCATCGAATATGGTTCCCCTGCCGGGGCAGGGCGGTCCCCGGCCCGGGATGCGACGCCTGACCCATGCCGCGCTATTTGACCCGGGTCACGGTCAGCGTTCCCGCCTCGCCAACGGCCAGCAGCGAGGGGTCGTACATGGCCTCCGCCTGGAGCGGCGGCAGGCCGTAGCTGCCCGGGGTCACGGCCCGCAGCTGGGTATAGCCCGCGTGCCAGCCGGTCGTCTCCAGGTCGGTGAAGAAGAGCACCCGGTCGTCGCGCAGGTCCTGGTGGCCGGTGAGTGGCAGCTCGCCGTCCGGGGCCAGGGGGGCCGTCTCGGTGGTGTCCAGACGCGGATTCTCCACCTCCAGCCCGGCGGGCAGGAGGCACTGGACCACCACGTTCCCGACCCCCGCGCCGGTGGAGCGCAGTTCGGTCTTCATGATCACCAGCGCGCCCTGGGCCAGGGCGGCCATGTCCACGGGCGCGCCGTTCCTGTCCATGAAGGAGCGCCGGACCTCCAGCCCCTGGCTGACGGGGTGCAGGGACTCGGGAGCGGGCACGCCCCGCGTGGTCACGGACCAGTAGGCCGTGGCGTTGTCGCCGCCCAGTTCCACCGTCAGAGGGGCCTCTCCGGCCACGTCAAAGGACGCATCCGGGACATCGGCAAAGGGATGGTCCGTGTCCCCGGCGGTCAGGCGGCCGCTGAGGGGGGCGCTGCCCGTCTGGGCCAGGGCTTTGCCCAGGGCCGCAAAGGCCAGCCCGTTCTCCTGGGTGGTTCCCCAGTCCGGGGCGGTCATGCGCTGGGCCACGTCCGCCGCCAGCTCCGGGATCATGGCGTCGCCCGGGGCGGCCTCGGTCAGGGCCAGGAGCATCAGGGCGGCGTCGCGCAGGCCGGAGCCCATGCCGCCGCCCGGCTGGCGCGCCTGTGCCGGAACGGGCCGGTCGGCCAGCAGGGCGTTGAATGAGTCCAGGTCCCCGGCCAGGGCATAGGCACAGCCGAGCAGGGTGCGGGCCACGGGGGTGAGGCTGGCCAGCCGCTTGTCGCGCAGCTCGTCCATGGAGCCCCGGTCCGGGCGTCCGGCCAGGGCCAGGTCGAAGAGGGCGTAGGCCGTGGGGTCGAGGTCCGGCCCGCGCGCACCGGCCAGGGCGGGCAGGTGGTCCACGGCGCGCTGGAGCATGCCCGGCGAGGTGTAGCCCGCCCGGTTCGCCTCCAGCAGGAAGTGGGTGACATAGGCGCTGACCCAGGGGGACGGGCTCTCGCCGCCCGGCCAGGGGGCGAACCCGCCGTCGTCGGTCTGCATGGCCAGCAGCCGCATGATGGCGGACTGGACCATGAAGGCCGGGCCCTTGTCGGCCAGCCGGGCCGGGGCGTACCGCCGGGCCAGCTCGCCGAAGCGGATGAGCGGGAAGGCGCGGGACGCGGTCTGCTCTGCGCAGCCGTAGGGGTATGCCAGAAGGCTGTCGAGCTTGCCGGCAAAGCGGGCCAGGGGCAGGCCGCCCAGGACCACGCTGCGGGTCACCGTGCCGGGCACATAGCCGCTGGCCGCCGGGACCAGCGCGCCGCCCGGGGCCTTCAGGGAGCCGAAGGCCAGCTCCCTTTGATAGGGCGCGGCCGGACGCACGGGCAGGGTCACGATTACGCGCCGGGTTTCCTCCCGGACGGAAGCGGAGCCGACGGTTGCGGCCGTCACCGTCACCGTTGCGTCTCCGCCTGCGCCGGGCTTGGCCGCCATGGGCAGGTAGACGGTCTGCTCGCCGCCTGCGGCAAGGCTCAGGGTGGCGGGTTGGGCCGAAGATTCCAGCGCTCCTGTGGCCTCGACGCTCACGGCGATCTCGGCTGCGGCCCCGGTATCGTTGCGCACGGTGACGGGCATCTCGACTCGGTCACCCGCGGCCATGAAGCGCGGCAGGGTGGGGGTCACGGCCAGGGGCGAGCGGACCCGGACCATGGCCTGGCCCGTGCCGAACCGCTTGCCGTCCACGGCCACGGCCACCACGCGCAGTGCGCCCTGGAAGTCCGGCAGGGTCACGGACCAGCGGGCGGCGCCGTCCGCGTCCACGGTGAGCGGGCCGGACCAGAAGGCCACGGGCGTGACCCGGCGGATGCCCTCGGTGCGCATGAACCGGTTCTCGGCCAGCATCTCCATGCCGCCGCCCGCGGGCGCGCCGCCCATGACGCGGGCCAGGTCGGGATAGAGCATGGCAAAGGTGTCGTAGCTGGTCACGTCCAGGGCGCGACGGGCATAGAAGAAAGCAAAGGGATCGGGGTTGTCCGCGCCGGAGAGCTGCATGATGCCCTCGTCCACCGCCGCGATGGTGACCACCGTGCCGGGACGGGCCGCGCCGCCCAAGTGGACGGCGAGGTCCAGGGTGGTCTCCGGCCGGACCTCGGCCGGGGCGATGACATCCGGCGCGAGCTTGTTGGATAGGGAGTCGACGGCCAGGGGGATGGCCCCGAAGGCGCGGCCCACGGACCCCTCGGCCACGTCCGACGCCTTGCGCACGAGCAGGGCGGTGACATGGATGTTGGGGGCATAGGCCCCGGTGACCGGGAAGGCGACCTGTCCGGTGTTGCCGGTCAGCTCAACCACCCGCGTGTCGTTGACGTGGTTGCCCTCCAGGGCCACCAGCAGGCGGCCGGGGAAGGGGGCGCGGATCTGGATGGTGGCGGTCTCGCCCGGCTGATACTGGTCCTTGTCCGCCACCAGCTCGATGCGGGCCGGGTTCTCGAGGGCCCAGGGCGAGTAGCCCCAGCCGCCGCAGAAGAACGACGACCGGGCGGACGATCCAGCCTGATCCGAGGCGATCACCACGCTGTAACTGCCGTAGTCGGGCGGAGTGAAGGCCACGAAGCCTGCGCCGCTGCCCGCCGGAACAGGCTCCTCGGCGATCAGCTCCGGGTCGTTGACAGACTCGTAGCGGTAGCCGCCCGAGGGGGCCAGCCGGACTACCGTGCGCCAGCGGTCGCGATAGAGCCGGGCGGACAGGGGACCATGGGCGCACGGTGCGCCGTCAGGCCCCACGGCCACAAAGTCGAAGCGCATGGCCTTGCCGGGATCGAACCCCTTTTTCTCCAGGGAGCGCACCCCGAGGTAGTAGGGATAGGGATGGACCACCACCCGCTTGCGGGCCGTGACGCCGCGTCCGCCCGTCTCGCTGACGCGGCCGTAGATGACGGCCTCCAGGGCGGCCGGGGGCGTCAGCCCGTCCGGGATGGCGATGATGAACTCGGCCCGGCCCGCGTCGTCCAGCACGGCGTCCTCGGCAAAGACCTCCTGCTGGGCGAACTGCGCCTCCGGGTTGCCGAAGACATAGTCCTCGAACCCCTTGGCCGTGAACGGGGCGGGGCGCAGCAGCATCCGGGCCGTGACGGGCAGGTTGGCCGCGGCAGGGCCGAAGAGATAGGCGCCGGTCACCTCCGCCCGCACCTGCTGGCCCGGGGCGAGGCTCTGGGTGTCGGTGGTCACCTCGACCTTGATCCGGTCCGGCATGAACTCCTCGATCTTGAACTGATAGGAGCCGATGACGGTGTCGCCAGCCGCCAGTTCCAGGGTGTGGCCGCCGGTGAGGGCGTAGTCCGGCACGGCCAGCTCAAAGGGCGCTGTGCCGTCCTGGCCGGTGGTCAGGCGCAGGGTGCGGACCGTGCGGCCGCGCGGGTCGCGCTGGGTCAGGGTCAGGGGCAGGGAGGCCGGGGCGGTCAGGGAGTCCTTCCTGACCACGGCCAGACCGTGCAGGGTCTCGCCGGGGCGGTAGAGGTCGCGCTCGCCGTAGAGGAAGGCGCGCAGCCCGCTCTCCTGCGCGCTGACGCCGGAGACGTCGAGCCCGGTTGTGTCCACCGCCGCGCGGGACAGGAGCAGGAAGGCGAAGTCGTCGCCCTGCTCGGCCAGGATCATGAAGGGCGCTCCGGCGGGCTGCTCCGCCCGGTCGGCGGGGAGCGTGATCCGCGCCGCGCCGCGCGCGTCGGTCGCGGCCGTGCCCAACCGCTGGTTCTTGTCGCTGAGCAGGGTCAGCCGCACGCCCGGGAGCGGGGCGAGGGAGGTGTTGGACACCGCCCAGACCAGGTAGCCCGAGGCGTCGCCCTTGGCCATCAGGCCTATGTCTGTGAGGGCGATCCAGCGCTTGACCCCGCTCTGGCCCGGGATGGCCGCGCTGAGCTTGAACAGCCCGCGTTCGCCGGACAGGACGTCCTTGAGGCGTTCGTTCAGGCGCACGGGGACGCGCACGGTCCGGTTGCGCTCGCCCGTGGTGCGGAGGGTGGTCTCGAACACCTTGCCGCCCAGGGAATAGGGCACGTCCACGTAGTCCCACTGGTCCTCGAAGAGGCGGCTGCCATATTCGCTGAGCATGGAAAAGATGTTGTTGGGGTAGACGCGGTCCAGGCGCAGGGTGACGGCATCGGTATTGACCGCTGTCAGGGCCAGCCCGGCGGTGCGAGACCGGGGCAGGAACAGGCCCGAGCCCACGAAGTCCACGGCCGGAGCCACGTCGGGCACGGTGAGGGCCGCGGTCCCGGTTGCGCCCAGGAGTGCGCCGTCGGCCGCGGTCAGCCCCTGGCGCACAGTGACGGAATACTTGGCCCCGGGGGCGAACCCGCCCTGGAGCATGAGCACGGAGCCGTCGGCGGACAGGGTGTAGTCCGTCTTCGGCTCCACCGAGATGAAGGGCGCGGCGGACCGGGCGTCCATGGGCGTGGAAAATGTCAGCCGGATGCCGGAGCCGGTGGGCGACGACCAGGCGTCCGCGCCGCGATAGGCGAGGACCGGGTCCAGGCGCACCGGGATGGAGGCGGTCGTGTCGCGCTTCAGGGCCAGGGCGGACCCGGCCATCTTCAGCCCGGCGTCGATGGTCAGGCGGTAGGTGCGGCCCTCCACGGTCTTGGTCACCGGATCGGAGCGCAGCTCGATGTAGCTGGAGCTCCACGAGGTCATGGCCTGGAGGGGCACGGCGCTGTTGTCGGCCGCGTCCTCCAGCCGGACATGGGCCAGCAGGTCCTCGGGCGAGACTGCGGAGCTGAAGCGCAGGACCGCCATGATCACCGCGCTGCCGGGCCGCCCGCCCGCCCGCTCGGACAGCTCCACGGAGAGCACCGAGAATGTGCCGGTCTGCACGGTGACGGTCTGCTCGCCCGCCAGCTTCAGGGCCGGGGCCAGGGTCACGGTGTATTCCGTGTCCTCCTTGAGGGGGCTTTCGGGCGTGAAGCGCAGCAGGTAGGGGTTGCTCCAGGTCCATTCGCCATCTGTCCCGGGGGCCAGGGTGGCGGCGTTCCCGGCGGCCATGGCGGCCGTGTCCACCGGCCCGGTCAGCTCCACCTCCAGGGCCGAGCGGTCCGGGCCGACCCGGAGCGCCTTGACCGAGGGCCGGGCATCACCCGGCAGGGAGGGGGTGCGCGCGATCCAGACGGCCTGGGCGGCCACGGCCAGGACCAGGGCGACGATGACGAGGGTCTTCAACTTGGCGACGTTCATGGAGCTACCTCCGGCTCGATCAGGGGGGGGACGATGCCGGGCAATCACACCCGGCGTTCTCCTGGACGAAGTATCACAGGTGAACCGGCTGTGCCAGCGCGGGGAGACCTGGAGCGACGCTTTCCTTCCTTCCGGTTTTGGCGCGGCATCCGGTGGCATGCGGTTATTCGATAGGGGTGGCCCCGGCCGGGATGAGATGGGGGGAACCCCTGTCGGACGGGCCTTGACAGGGGGGGTGGTTTTCGCCAGTGTCCGTTGACGAGTATCCAATAAACGGTACATCGGCGGTGTTTTTTCCACCTGTCGTTCGAGCTGCGCCGACTGCGGCGCATAAGGATGAGAAGCCCCATGCGCGACAACGTCTCGCCTTGCCCGGAAACGTGTCCCGGGCGCCTGTTTCGGGCCGCAATCCCCTGCCGTCCCAACTCCACCTGCCGCTCGGGGGGCTACGCCCCCGGCATCGAGGAAGCCGCCCCATGATCACGTATCCATCCGCCTCGCCCCGCCGGGACGTTGCGCCCGTTTTTTGCTTGCGGCCCGGCCTGTTCGCCAGCCTGAGCCTGTTCGCCTGTCTTGTGGCGGCCCTGTGCCTTGGCGGTTGCGGCTCCGGCGAGAAGGCCGCCAAGCGCGCCAAGACAGTGCCCGTCACCGTGGCCGCCGTGGCCCGGGAGGACGTGCCCTACACCCTGGGAGCTGTGGGCAACGTGGTTCCCCTGGCCTCGGTGGAGGTCAAGTCCCGGGTGGGCGGCATCATCGAGGAACAGCTGGTGAAGAACGGCCAGGACGTGGAAAAGGGCGACCTGCTCTTTCGCATCGATCCACGCACCTTTGATCTGGCCGTGCTGGAGGCCGAGGCGGAGCTCAACCGCGACCGGGCCCAGCTGGTCAAGGCGCGCGAGAACCTGCGCCGCTACTCCAAGCTGCGCGACATGAACGTGGTGGCCCAGGAGCAGTACGACGACACCTTTGCCGAATCCACCTCTCTGGAGAACACCATCCGCCTGAAGGAAGCGGCCCTGGCCAGGGCGCGGCTCGACCGCGAATACGCCGCCATCACCGCGCCCATCCCGGGCCGGGTGGGCATCGTCAAGGTCAACGAGGGCAACGTCATCAAAGCCAACGACGACCGCACCCTGTGCATCATCAACCAGATCAGGCCCATCAACGTGGCCTTCTCCCTGCCCGAGCGCTATCTGGGCGAGGTGATGGAGCGGCTGGCCGCCGGTCCCATGCCTGTCGAGGTCATGCCCTCCGGCGCGCAGGCCACCCCGGTGGTGGCCCGTCTGGCCGCGGTGGACAACGCCGTGGACACGGCCACCGGCACCATCCGGCTGCTGGCCACCTACGACAACGAGGACAACCGGCTGTGGCCCGGCCAGTTCGCCCGGGTGGACCTGACCCTGCGCACCCTCAAGGGCGCCCTGATGCTGCCCACGCGGGCCGTGATGCAGGGCCTCAAGGGGCCGTACGTCTATGTGATCACCCCCGACGGCGGCGATCCGGCGGGCGGCACGGTCCAGCCCCGCGAGGTGACCACCACCCATATCGTGGGCGAGCGCACCGTGGTGACCGAGGGGCTGAAGGAAGGGGAGCTGGTGGTGCTCGACGGCCACGTGGCCCTGGCTCCGGGCGTCACGGTGGCGATCAAGGAGGCCAGGGACGGCGCCGAAGGGCAGGAGCCCGCCCCGTCTGCCGCAATCGTGCCGACCCCGTCCGCTCCCGAGGCAGGGAGCGCGCAGGGAGCCGCCCAATGAGCCTGTCCGCCCTCTTCGTGCGCCGTCCGGTCATGACCACCCTGGTCATGGCCTCGATACTCATCTTCGGCGTCATGGCCTACCTGCGGCTGCCCGTCAGCGACCTGCCCAACGTGGACTTCCCCACCATCGAGGTCCAGGCCCAGCTGGCCGGGGCCAACCCCGAGACCATGGCCTCGTCCGTGGCCACGCCGCTTGAGAAGCAGTTTTCCACCATTGCCGGGCTTGACTCCATGACCTCGGTGAGCAACCTCGGGTCCACCCGGATCACCCTGCAGTTTGCCCTGGACCGCAACATCGACGACGCGGCCCTGGACGTGCAGTCCGCCATCACCACGGCCCTGCGCCGTCTGCCAGACGACATGACCTCCACGCCGAGCTTCCGCAAGGTCAACCCGGCGGACTCGCCCATCCTCTATCTCGCCCTGGCTTCGCCCACCATGCGCCTCTCCGACGTCAACGAATACGCCGAGAACGTCATGGCCCAGCGCATCTCCATGGTCAACGGCGTGGCCCAGGTCATGGTCTACGGCTCGCAGAAATACGCCGTGCGCATCCAGCTCGACCCGGAGACGCTGTCTTCCAAGGAGCTGGGCGTGGACGAGGTGGCCGAGGCGGTGCGCCGGGGCAACGTCAACCTGCCCGTGGGCACGGTGGCCGGTCCGGCGCGAGAGTATATCGTGCGCTCCAGCGGCAAGCTCATGAACGCGCAGGACTACAAACCCCTGGTGGTGGCCTGGCGCAACGGCTCGCCCGTGCGCCTGTCCGACGTGGCCAACGTCTTCGACAGCGTGGAGCAGATCAAGCGGCGCAACTGGTACAACGGGACCCCGGGCATGGTCCTGGCCATCCAGCGTCAGCCCGGGACCAACACCGTGGAGGTGGTGGAGGCCGTGCGCGCCCTGATCCCCACCTTCCAGGCCCAGCTGCCCGCGGCCATCAAGCTCGACGTGCTCTACGACCGCTCCCAGTCCATCAAGGAGTCGGTCCACGAGGTCAAGTTCACCCTGATGCTGACCGTGTTCCTGGTCATCCTGGTGATCTTCCTCTTCCTGCGCCGGATATCGGCCACCCTCATTCCCAGCCTGGCCCTGCCCATGTCCGTCATCGGCACCTTTGCGGTAATGTATCTCTTCGGGTTCAGCCTCAACAACATCTCGCTCATGGCCCTGACCCTGTCCGTGGGCTTCGTGGTGGACGACGCCATCGTCATGCTCGAAAACATCGTCCGCCACACGGAGATGGGCAAGAAACCCCTGGAGGCCGTGCTCGACGGCTCGCGCGAGATCGCCTTCACCATCGTCTCCATGACCATCTCCCTGGCCGCCGTGTTCCTGCCGGTGCTCTTCATGGGCGGCATCGTGGGCCGTCTGTTCCACGAGTTCGCCGTGACCATCTGCGCGGCCATCCTCATCTCGGGCTTCGTCTCACTGACCCTGACGCCCATGCTGTGCAACCTGATCCTGCGCCCCGGCTCCCACGAACGCCACGGCAAGCTCTACAATTTCTTCGAGCGCGGGTTCGACGCCCTGCGCGACGTCTACCGCCGCACCCTGGACATCACCATCCGCCACCACCGGCTGACCATGCTCGCCTCCCTCCTGGTGCTGGCGGCCACGGTCTACCTGTTCCAGGCCATCCCCAAGGGCTTTTTGCCCAGCGAGGACACGGGCCAGCTGCGGGCCAGCACCGAGGCCGAGCAGGGCGTGCCCTTCGAGACCATGGTCGCCCGCCAGCAGCAGCTCATGGAGATCGTGGCCAAGGACGAGGCGGTGGAGGGAAGCATGTCCGTGGTGGGCGGCGGCGGGCCGAACCGGGGCAACAACTCCGGCCGCATCATGCTCAACCTCAAGCCGCGCTCCGAGCGCGACGACGACGCGGACACCGTGCTCCAGCGGCTGCGCCGCAACCTGGCCCACGTGCCCGGCATCCGCGTGTTCCTGAGCAATCCGCCGCCGATCCGCATCGGCGGCCGCGCCTCAAAGGGCCAGTATCAGTACACACTGCAAAGCCCCAACACCCAGGAGCTGTTCAGCGTGGCCGCCCTGGTGGAGGAGCGCATGCAGGACATCCCGGAGCTTGAGGACGTGTCGTCTGACATGGAGTTCAAGAGTCCGGAGCTGAACATCACCATCGACCGCGACAAGGCCTCGGCCCTGGGCATCAGCGCCTATCAGGTGGAGGACGCCCTGGCCACCTCCTTCGGCAACCGCAAGGTGTCGAGCTTCTACGCGTCAACGGACACCTATGACGTGGTCATGGAGCTGGCCCCGGAATACCAGGCCAACCCGGCGGCCCTGTCCATGCTCTCGGTGCGTTCCCAGTCGGGCCGGCTCGTGCGGCTCGAAACCCTGGCCAAATGGGAGCTGGGCGTGGGCCCGCTCTCCATCAACCACTCGGGCCAGTTGCCCTCGGCCACCATTTCCTTCAACCTGCGGCCCGACGTCTCGCTGGGCACGGCCGTGGACAAGGTGGAGGCCCTGGCCCGCGAGGTGGTCCCCCCGTCCATCAGCACCAGCTTCCAGGGCGAGGCCCAGGCCTTCCAAAGCTCCATGACCGGCCTGTGGGTGCTCATGGCCCTGGCCATTCTGGTCATCTATCTGGTGCTGGGCGTGCTCTACGAGAGCTTCCTGCATCCCCTGACCATCCTCTCGGGGCTGCCCTCGGCGGGCGTGGGCGCGCTGGCCACGCTGATGGTCTTCGGGGTGGACCTGAACATCTACGGCTTCGTGGGCATCATCATGCTCATCGGCATCGTCAAGAAGAACGCCATCATGATGATCGACTTTGCCGTGGAGGCCCAGCGCAAGGAGGGCATGGACGCCCGCACCGCCATCCGCGAGGGCGCGCTCATCCGCTTCCGGCCCATCATGATGACCACCATGGCCGCGCTCATGGGAACCCTGCCCATCGCCCTTGGCATGGGCGCGGGCGCAGAGGCCCGGCGACCTCTGGGACTCGCCGTGGTCGGCGGCCTGATGGTCTCCCAGCTGCTGACCCTCTACTTCACCCCGGTCTATTACATGTATCTCGACTCGGCCCAGCAGCGTCTGGGGCGGTTCTTCCGCCACGGCGTCCGCTAGCGTCGGGGCATGATGCCGCCGTCGGCGGGGTTGCCCGCCCTCTCTGTCTCATGGTGCGCCGGAGTGTCCGGCCGTGTCGGGGTCAGGTGCGGGGCGCACCGTCCTTCATCCTGCCGACGAGGGTCCACGTCAGCGCTCCGGCCAGGAGCGGACCGAGGGCGCAGAGGGCGAAGAGCGTGGTCAGGCTCATGCCGTCCGTCTGCATCAGCCCCGCCAGCAGCGGTCCGAGAAAGAATCCCCCGTCCATGGTGAACAGCAGCAGGTTCGTGTTCAGCCCCCGCAGCCGGGGCTCGGAGATGACGAACATGGCGGCGTTCATCTGCGGCATGACGAAGCCGAGGCACATCCCGTAGAGGGCGGCCAGGGGCAGCATGGTCTCAAGGGAGTCCGGCACGCCGAACAGGCAGAGGTTCGCGGCCAGGACGCCCAGGAACAGGGTGAGCATGGCCGCGCGGTTGACCCTGTCCAGGAGCTTGCCGCAGACCACGCGGACCACGATGGTCGTGCCTGTGGAGACGGTGAAGAACAGCCCCGCGTTGCCTGATCCAAGCGCCAGCAGGTGATCCTTCATGTAAAAGAAGACAACGGTGGTGGCCGTGAACAGCAGCAGGTTGGCCGCCAGCAGTTGCGCCACGCCCGGGGTGCGCAGGTCGGCCCGCAGCTGGGCCGCTGTAGGGCGTTGTTTGTGGTGGTGGGGCAGGGAGGCGTCCAGGCGGCGGACGCTGTGGCGCAGAGGGACGAGGAGCAGCAGGGCGGGCAGCAGGAAGAAGGTGAACCTGCCGTAGACGGCCGCTTCGTTGCCCGCCGTGCCCAGCATTGATTCGACAATGGGCGGAAGGACCGCATAGGGCAGCAGCGAGGCCACGGTGAAGACGCCGAAGCCCTGGCCGCTGCGTCCGGCCGGGATGAACTCGACCAGCAGCGTCACGCTGGCGGAGATGAGGAGCACCAGACCGAGGCCGTGGGCGACGCGGACCAGGGCCAGTCCCCACACGTCCGTGGTCAGCTGGTAGCTGAGCAGGGCCGCCATGATGGTGACCAGCCCCAGGGCGATGGTGCTGATGCTGTTGCGCACCGTCAGGAGAGGGCTGATGATGGGCCGCACGAGGAACGCGGTTCCCGGCTCCAGCCCGAGCAGGACGCCGCGCCACATGGGCGGGATGTGCATGGCCTCCATGTAGGCGTTGAATCCGTAAAAGAGCGAGATGTTGCAGAACGCCAGGAAGGCGATGACGCTCAGCATGACGAACTCGGGCGAGAAGAGCGGCTTTTCCGGGGAGAGCTCGGTATCCATGGGGGCCTCGCTGGCGCTTGGAGTCATTGATGGGCCGGAGCGGCGGCTCAGAGGGCGGCCAGCCGGAGCAGGAGGTTCCCCGCCACCTGGCGTCGATAGTCCGCCGAGGCCCTGACGTCGCTGATGGGCGTGACGGCGTTGCTCACTGCGGCGGCTGCGGCGCGGAGGTTCGTGAGGGTCAGGCGCTGGCCTTCGAGGAGTTCTTCCGCCTCTGAACACCTGACGATGCCGGGGCCGACGCTGCCCCAGGCAAGGCGCGCCCGGTGCACTGTGGTTCCGTCGAGGGCCACGAGTGCGGCCAGGCTGACCACGGCAATGGCCTGTGCCGCGCGCTGGCCCACCTTCTCGAAATGATGGATGTCGAAGTCGACGGGGATGGGCACGGTGACGGCGGTGACCAGCTCGTCGCGTTCGAGGCAGGTCCGGCGGGGGCCGGTGATGAAGCGGTCAACGGGGAGCGTGCGCTCGCCGCGTGGCGAGCGCAGCTCGACAGAGGCGTTCATGACATAGAGGGGGGGCAGGGTGTCGCCTGCCGGGGAGGCCGTGCAGAGGTTGCCGCCGATGGTCGCCATGTTGCGCACCGTGGGCGAGGCGAAGACCCCGGCCGCGCGGTGGAGCAGGGGCAGGAAGTCGCGGACGACGGGGCTGGCGAGCAGCTCGGTCATGGTGACGCCCGCGCCGATGCGGACGGTGTCCCCGTCGGTTTTTATGCCTTTCAGTCCGCGCAGGCGGTCCAGGCAGACGAGGGGGCCGGGGGCGTCGCCCGTGGCCCGCAGGTGGACGAGGAGGTCCGTGCCTCCGGCCATGACGCATGCGGCTGGGTCCCTGGTCAGCAGGTCCAGGGCGGCGTCGAGGGTGTCGGGCAGGAAGACGGGCATCATTTGTCCTCCTGTGCGGCGCGCATGGTCTGGGCCGCCTCTTCCACCGCGTCCACTATCTTGTGATAGCCGGTGCAGCGGCAGAGGTTGCCCGAGACGGCCCGGCGGATGGCGTCCCGGTCCGGGTTCGCGTCGCGGGCCAGCAGCTCGGCCGCCGTCATGACGATGCCGGGGGTGCAGTAGCCGCACTGGACGCCGCCCAGCTCGGCCAGGGCCGCCTGGACCGGGTGGGGACCGTCCGTGGCCAGCCCTTCCGCCGTGGTGACGTCCCGGCCATCAAGCTGGGCCGCCAGGGTTAGGCAGGAGAGGCGGGTGACTCCGTCCATCCAGACGGCGCACGCGCCACATTCGCCCGTGCCGCATCCTTCCTTGGGGCCGGTGACGCCGCAGTGCTCGCGCAGGACGTCCAGGGCCCGGAGGTCCCCGTCGACATCCAGCCGCTGTTCCTGTCCGTTGAGCTGAAAGCGTATCTTCATGCGTTGGTTTCTCCTGCCGCCGCCAGTGCGCGGAGCACCCGCTCGGCGGTGAGGGGGGCCGTGTTCATGGGCAGTCCGAGCCCGAAGAGGGCCGAGGCCACGGCCGGGAGCGGGCCGTTGAGCCCCACCTCGCCGATGCCCTTCATGCCGAACGGCCCGGAGTGTTCGATGGTCTCCACGGCGTGGGATTCGATGTCCGGCAGGTCGAGGGACGTGGGGATGACGTAGGTGGTCAGGTCCGTCGTGTCGAGCATGCCGCCCGTGGTGCGGACGTCCTCTGTCAGGGCGTAACCGAGGCCCTGAGCCACGGCGCCCTGGATCTGCTGTTCGAAATTCTGCGGATTGAGCACCCGGCCGCCGTCCGTGAACGCCGCGTAGTCGAGCACCGTTGTCTTCCCGGTGAGCTCGTCCACCTCCACCCGGGCCAGGTGCGCCGCGTAGGGATAGATGAGGTGCGGAAAGCCGAGCTTGAAGGTCTCGCCGCCCTGGGGCATCTCCGGGGTGACGGGCATGATGTATTCGGCGATGCACAGCCTGTCCTCGGCGTGGAGCATGCGGGCCAGGGCGGCCAGGGGGAGGTCGCGGCCCGTGGGCAGATGGCGCACGCCCCCTGGGATCATGGCGAAGCCGGATCCGTTGTCCACCATGAGCAGCAGGCTCGCCCGGTGGAACAGCTTGTCGCGCAGGTTCTCGCAGGCCGTGATCAGCGCCTTGCCGT
>CAMYLL010000021.1 GCA_947259235.1 uncultured Pseudodesulfovibrio sp.
GCGGGTCATGACCCTGTCCATGGCCACGGCCGTCCTGGCCGAGACCGTCTGCGACAGGTGCATGGAACGCACAACCGAGATCGCCGACCTGCACGCCCTGTTCGTCGGCCTGTGCTTCGCCTTCCTGCTTCCTGCCTCGGCTCCCTGGTGGATGGTGGTCACGGGCAGCGCGGCCTCCATCGTGCTGGGCAAGATGATGTTCGGCGGGCTGGGCGGCAGCCCGTTCTGCGCGCCGCTCATCGGCTGGGCCGTGTGCCGGCTTTCCTGGCCCGCCCACATGGACATAGACGCCACCATGCTCAACCTCGACATGACCTATCCCCTGGCCCAGCTCAAGAACTTCGGCCTGGACGCGGTCACCGTCACCAACATGCGCGAGCTCTTCCTGGGCAAGCAGCTCGGCGGCCTGGGCGCGGTCCAGATCGCGGGCGTGCTCGTCGGCGGAGTGTTCCTCGTCCTGCGCAGGCATATCTCCTCCATCATCCCGGTGGGCGTCATCGCGGGCGTGGCCGTCACGGCATGGCTGTTCCACAGGGCGGACCCCGCCGCGCACCCCACGGCCATGTTCCACCTGATGACCGGCTCCGCACTGTTCGGCGCGTTCTTCCTGGCCACCGACGGCCCGTCCTCGCCCAACAGGAACATCCCCATGCTCCTGTTCGGCCTGATGGCCGGGGCGCTCATCGTCGTCATCCGCGTCTACGGCATCTACCCCGACGGGGTTCCCTTCGCCATCCTGCTCGCCAACCTCTTCACCCCGGTCTTCGAGCGCATCCGCCCAAAACCCTTCGGCCACCGCCGTACAGCGAGGTAATCCATGAAGGAAATGATACGAATGATGGTCGTCCTCTCGCTCATCTGCGGGCTGTCCGGGGTCACCCTGGCCGCCCTGAAGCAGGCGACCGCCCCCATAATCGAGGAACAGGTGCTGACCTTTGTCCAGGCCCCGGCCATAGAATCGGTCCTGGCCGGGCATGACAACAACCCCATCAAGGACCGCAGGACCTTCGAGGTGGACGGGACCACCGTCACCCTCTTCCCGGCCATCCGGGACGGCAGGCTCGCGGGCGTGGCCTTCGAGACATCGGGCAAGGGATACGGCGGCAGCATCGGGGTCATGGTCGGCTTCGACATGGCCACGGACACCCTCTCGGGCATCGGCATCACCACGCTCAAGGAGACACCTGGCCTCGGCTCCCGCGTGGCCGACCACGGCTTCACCGCGCAGTTCAGGGGCCACCCCATCGACTCCATGGAGCTGAAGAAGAACGGCGGCGACGTTGAGGCGGTGGCCGGAGCCACCATCTCGTCCACGGGCACGGTGACGGCCGTGCGCAAGGCCGTGGCCCTCTTCAACGCGCTCAAACCCCGGCTGGCCGACGCCTGGTCATAGCCGCACCGACGAACCAGCAACTACCGGAGCATATGATGAACAGATTATGGAAAGAATTTTCCAAGGGATTGTGGACCGACCTGCCGCCGTTCAAGCTGGTGCTGGGCCTGTGTCCCGTGCTGGCCGTGACCAACACGGCGAGCAACGGGCTGGGCATGGGCATGGCCGTGGTCTTTGTCCTCACCCTGTCCAACCTGCTGATCTCACTGGTGCGCAATCTCATCCCGGCCAAGGTGCGCATCGCCTGCTTCATCGCCATCTCCGCCTCGCTGGTGGTGGCCGTGGAGCTGCTCATGCAGGCCTTTGCCTACCCGCTCTACCAGCAACTGGGCATCTTCGTGCCGCTCATCGTGGTCAACTGCATCATCCTCGGCCGGGCCGAGGCCTTCGCCTCCAAGAACCCGCCCCTGCTGGCCGTGGCGGACGGCCTGGGCATGGGCCTTGGCTTCACCATGTCGCTGACCTTCCTGGGCAGCCTGCGCGAGGTGCTGGGCGCGGGGCAGCTCTTCGGCGTCAACGTGACCTGGCAGGGATTCGAACCCTTCGGCTTCATGGTCCAGGCCCCCGGCGCCTTCGTCAGCCTGGGCGTGCTGCTGTCCATAATGAACTTTTCCGAAAACATCCGGCGCAGGCGCAAGGGACTGGCCGCCGTCCAGGGCCCCACCCACGACTGCGGCTCCTGCGGCGGCTGCGGGCAGTCCTCAAACCCGGCTTAACAAGGGAATACGATCATGCAGGAATACTTCCTTCTCTTCATGGGCGCGATGTTCGTCAACAACATCGTCCTGGCACAGTATCTCGGCAACTGCCCGTTCATCGGCACGTCCAAGGATACGGGCGTGGCCATCGGCATGGGCGGGGCCGTGGTCTTCGTGGCCGTCATGGCCGCAGGCATCACCTGGCTGGTGCAGGCATACATCCTGGCCCCCTTCGGCCTCGCCTATCTCCAGACCCTGGCCTTCATCCTGGTCATCGCGGCCCTGGTCCAGTTCGTCGAGATGTTCCTCAAGAAGATGGTCCCGCCGCTGTACAAGTCGCTGGGCATCTTCCTGCCGCTCATCACCACCAACTGCGCGGTCATGGGTATCGCCCTCATCTGTCAGCGCGAGGAGTTCGGCCTGCTCAAGACGGTGCTCTTCGCCTTTGCCTCGGGCCTTGGCTTCATGATCGCCCTGGTCCTGTTGGCCGGCATCCGCGAGCGACTGGCCGTGCGCCGTCTGCCCATAGCCATGCGCGGCACGCCCATCGGCCTGGTCATGGCCGGGCTCATGTCCCTGGCCTTCTTCGCCTTCAAGGGCATGATCTAACCAGCACACGCAACGGGGAACAGCCACATGATACTGACATCAGGACTGACACTTTTCGGCATAGGACTGGGAGCCGCGGCAATTCTGGGCGTGGCCTCCAAACTGCTCTACGTCAAGGAAGACCCGCGCATCGGGCTCATCGAGGGCAGCCTGCCCGGAGCCAACTGCGGTGGCTGCGGCTTTCCCGGCTGCTCCGGCGCGGCGGCGGCCATCGTAGCGGGCAAGGCCCCGGCCTCGGTCTGCATCGTGGCCGACGCCGAGACCGCTGCCGTGGTGGCGGCCGTCATGGGCCAGGAGGTCATCGAGCGCGAGCCGGAGCTGGCCCTGCGCGACTGTACCGGCGGCAACCGGGCCTCCGAATCGTTCAACTACGAGGGCGTGCTGGACTGCCGGGCCGCCCACCTGCTCTACGGCGGGTCCAAGACCTGCCCCGAGGGCTGCCTGGGCCTTGGCACATGCGCCCGCGCCTGTCCCTTCGAGGCCATCCAGATGGGCCCGGACGGACTGCCTGTCATCGACCCGGAACAGTGCAAGGCGTGCGGCAACTGCGTGGACGCCTGCCCGCGCGGCGTCATTGCCGTGTCCGGCATGTCCGCCCGCCTGCTCCACCTGAACCAGACCACGGACTGCCTCGCCCCCTGCCGTCAGAAGTGCCCGGGGCAAATCAACATACCAAAATATATCGAACAGATAAAAGCTGGAGACTACGACGGAGCCGTCCTCACAATCAAGGAGAGGAACCCCCTGCTGGTGACTTGTGGCCGGGTCTGCCCGCGCCCCTGCGAGACAGAGTGCCGCCGCCAGCACGTGGACTCCCCGGTGGGCATCAACATGCTCAAGCGGTTCGTGGCCGACAGGGAGCTCTACTCCGGAAAACGGCTGTCCATCCCCTGCGCCAAGGACACCGGCAGGAAGGTGGCCGTCATCGGCGGCGGCCCGGCCGGGCTCTCCTGCGCCTATTTCCTGCGCCGTCTGGGCCACAACCCCACCATCTTCGAGGCCATGCCCTACCTGGGCGGCCAAGTCCGATACGGCATCCCGGAATACAGGCTGCCCAAGGCAGACCTCGACTGGGAGATCCAGGGCATCCTCGACCTCGGCGTCGAGGCCAGGGTGAACACCAAGTTCGGCGTGGACTTCACTATCGAGTCCCTCAAGGCCGAGGGATACGAGACCGTCTTCATCGGCATCGGCGCGTGGCAGGCCAGCGGCATGTATGCCGAGGGCGAAGACCTCGACGGCGTCATGGGCGGCATCGAATTCCTCACGGCCCACGCCATGGGCAAGGGCCCGGACGTCGGCAAACACGTCATCGTCGTGGGCGGCGGCAACACCGCCATCGACGCGGCCCGTACCTGCATCCGGCTGGGCGCGAAGGTGACCCTCATGTACCGCCGCACCCGGGCCGAGATGCCCGCCAACATGGAGGAGATCATCGGCGCGGAGGAAGAGGGCGTCGCCTTCCGCTTCCTGGCCGCCCCGGCCCGCGTGGTGGGCGACGAATCCGGCAGGGCCACCCACCTCGAATACTACGAGATGGAGCTTGGCGAGCCTGACGAATCCGGCAGACGCAGGCCCATCAAGAAGGAAGGCTCCGAGGCGCGCATGGCCGCAGACCTGATCATCCCGGCCATCGGCCAGAAGCCGGACCTGACCTGCCTCTACGACGAGAACTCCGGCGAGTGTCCGCTGGAAACCACCAAGTGGCAGACCATCGTGGCCGACGAAAACACCTTCGAGACCATCATCCCCGGCGTGTTCACCGCGGGCGACGTCTACACCGGCCCGGACCTGGTCATCTCGGCCATCGGCGACGGCAGAAAGGCCGCCCGGTCCATGCACTATTACATGACGCGCGGCGAAATCCCCGTACCGGAAACCACGCAGAAGGACATGATTCCCTACTCCCTCTTCAAGGAGATCGATTCCGTGGAGCGCAAGGAGCGGGCCGTCATGCCCCACCTGTGCCACGACGACGAGCGCAACTGCACCTTCAGCGAGGTCGAAGGCGCCCTGACAGAGGGCGAGGCGCTGACCGAGGCCGACCGCTGCCTGCGCTGCGGCCTGGTCTGCTACGACAGGGACATGGCCGAGGACAGGCCAGCCCCGACAACCAACGCATAACAACGAGAACACCATACCCCATCCTCGGAGTGGTCAAGCCGCCAGTTCACCTCGACAGCAATGACGGCTCATGACTCGGGAGGGTCGCCGACACACCCGGCGACCCTCCCAGCTCCCAGGGAAAACAAAGGAAAGCGGTATGTCAAAAAGCCTCTACATAGCAGCCACGGAAGCACGCACGGGCAAATCCGCCATCGTCCTTGGCGTCATGCAGCTCCTGCGCGCCCACGTGCAGCGGGTGGCCATCTTCCGGCCCATCATCAGCGACCACGTTGACGGCGGCATTGATCACGACATCGACCTGATGCTCCGCCACTTCAAGCTCGACATGACCTACGACCAGGCCTACGCCTATACTCTCAACGAGGCGCGCCGCCTGCTCAACGAGGGCCAGCAATCCCTGCTGCTGGAGAACACCCTGAACAAATTCAAGGAGCTGGAGCGCGACTACGACTTCGTGCTCTGCGAAGGCACGGACTACATCGGCGGCAACGCGGCCCTGGAGTACGAGATCAACGTCTCCATCGTCTCCAACCTCGGCTGCCCGGTGCTCCTGGTGGTCAACGGCCAGGACAAGGGCGCGCCGGAGATCACCAGCGCGGCCCAGCGCACCATCGAAACCTTTGAGGAAAAGGGGCTGGAAGTCCTCGGCCTGATCATCAACCGCGCCCGGGCGGACCTCCCCGCCGCCCTGCTCGCGGACATCACCGCCAGGACACACGCCTCCCACCCCCTGCTGGGCTACGTCATCCCCGACGACAAACGGCTGGGCAATCCCACCATCCACGACGTCATCAAGTGGCTCGACGCCCGCGTCCTTTACGGCCACGGCAGGCTCGACACCCAGGTGGACAACTTCGTCACCGCGGCCATGCACATCAGCAATTTCCTGCGCTACATCAAGGACGGCAGCCTGATCATCACCCCGGGCGACCGCTCGGACATCATCCTGGCCTCCATCACCTCGCGCCAGTCGTCGTCCTACGGCGACATAGCGGGCATCGTCCTCACGGGCGGGCTCCAGCCCTCGGACACCGTCCACAGGCTCATAGAGGGATGGACCGGCGTGCCCCTGCCCATCATCAGCGTGGAAGACCATACCTTCCGGGCCACCCAGGTGCTCCAGGGGCTGCACGGAACCATCGACCCCGAGCACCCGGCCAAGATAGCCTCGGCCATCGGCCTGTTCGAGTCCTGCGTGGACACCGAGGAGCTGCGCAAGCGGCTGGTCACCACCCAGTCGCGCAAGATCACCCCGTTCATGTTCGAGTACAACCTCATCGAAAAGGCCAAGGCATCACGCCAGCACATCGTCCTGCCCGAGGGCACGAGCGACCGCGTGCTCCAGGCCGCAGAGATCATCCAGCGGCGCGGCGTGGTGGAGATAACCCTGCTCGGCGACCCGGAAAAGATCACGGCCCAGGCCTCGGCCCTGGGCGTCACGCTCAACGGGACGAACATCGTCGACCCGGCAGGCTCGACCCGGTTCGAGGACTACGCCACGCGCTACTTCGAGGCGCGCAAGCACAAGGGCATCCGCATGGAGGACGCCCGCGACAGGATGACCGACCCCACCTATTTCGGCACGATGATGGTCAAGACCGGCGACGCCGACGGCATGGTCTCCGGCTCGGTGACCACCACGGCCCAGACCATCCGCCCCGCCTTCGAGTTCATCAAGACCAAGCCCGGAGCGTCCATCGTCTCCAGCGTCTTCCTGATGTGCATGGGCGACAGGGTGCTCGTGTTCGGCGATTGCGCCGTGAATCCCAACCCGGACGCGCGCCAGTTGGCGGAGATCGCCCTCAGCTCGGCCGAGACGGCCCGCATCTTCGGCATTGATCCCTATGTGGCCATGCTCTCCTACTCCACGGGCGAGTCCGGCACGGGCGAGGACGTCCAGAAGGTGGCCGAGGCCACGCGCATCGCCCGGCAGCTGGCCGCCGAGCGCGGCCTTGCCCTGCCCATCGAAGGCCCGCTCCAGTACGACGCCGCCGTGGACCCGGAGGTCGCAAGGACCAAGATGCCCGACAGCGAGGTGGCGGGCCGGGCCACGGTCTTCATCTTCCCGGACCTGAACACCGGCAACAACACGTACAAGGCCGTGCAGCGGGCCGTGCCCGGCTCCACAGCCATCGGGCCGGTGCTCCAGGGGCTGAACAAACCGGTCAACGACCTGAGCCGGGGCTGCCGCATCCGGGACATCGTCAACACAGTGGCCATCACCGCCATCCAGGCCCAGGCGGAAAAAGCCGCGGAATCCGATCCGCAATAGGCAAGACTGACAGGAACACGCCATGAACATCCTGATTATCAACTGCGGCAGCTCGTCCCTCAAATACCAGCTGCTGGACATGGACACCGGAACCGTCATCGCCACGGGCATAATCGAACGCATCGGCGAGGAGACCGGGACCATCACGCAAAAGTCCTACCCGGCCAAATGGCCCGACAGGAAGAACACCGAGGACCTGCCCGTCCCGGATCATGAGGCCGCCATGCACCTGATGGCCGCCAGGCTGACCGGTCCCCAGTGGGGCGTCATCCGCTCCCTCGCGGAGATAGACGCGCTGGGCCACAGGGTGGTCCAGGGCGGCGAGAGCTTCTCCAGCCCGGTGCTGATCGACGAGGGCGTCATGGAGACCATCAGGGAAAACATCCCCCTGGCCCCGCTCCACAAGTCCAACCTGACCGGCATGGAAGTGGCCGCACAGCTCTTTCCCGGAACCCCGGGCGTGGCCGTGTTCGACACCGAGTTTCATCAGACCATGCCCAAAAAGGCATTTCTCTACCCGATCCCCATGGAGCTTTACACCGACCTGCGCATCCGCAAATACGGCTTCCACGGCACGTCCCACAAATATGTGACCCGGGCCGCTGCCGAGTTCCTGGGCAAGCCGGTGGACGGGGTGAACCTGATCACGGTCCACCTGGGCAACGGCTGTTCCATGGCCGCCGTCGAGAACGGACGCTGCGTGGACACCACCATGGGACTGACGCCGCTGGCCGGGCTGATGATGGGGACCAGGAGCGGCGACATCGACCCGGCCATCCTCCCCTTCCTGGCCCAGAACGCGGACATGCGCCTGAACGACATCGACGCCATGCTCAACACGCGCAGCGGCCTGATGGGCGTCTGCGGCAAAAGCGACATGCGCGACATCCACGCGGCGCGGGATGCGGGGGACGAGAACGCCCAGCTCGCCTTCGAGATGTTCGCCTACCGGGTGCGCAAGACCATCGGCGCGTATCTGGCCGTGCTCGGCCGGGCGGACGCGGTGGTCTTCACCGCAGGCATCGGTGAGAACGACGACGCCGTGCGCCTGGCGGCCTGCGAAGGGCTGGAGGGGCTGGGCATCGCCATCGACCCCGCAAAAAATGCCGAACGCACCCCGGGCATCAGGGCGATCCACGCCGAGGGCGGCCAGGTGGCCGTGCTCGTCGTGCCCACCAACGAGGAACTGGAAATAGCCCGGGCTACCCGGGACGTCGTCACCGGCTGACGACCCCATACGCACCCGACACGAAATCAAAACAACGGAGCATATCATGTCCAAACAAATGAAGACCATGGACGGCAACACTGCGGCGGCTTGGGTTTCCTACGCCATGACCGAGACCGCGGCCATCTATCCCATCACCCCTTCGTCCACCATGGGCGAGATCGCGGACGAGTGGGCCGCGCAGGGCCGCAAGAACATCTTCGGCCAGACGGTCCGCATCCGGCAGCTGCAGTCCGAGGCGGGCGCGGCGGGCGCCGTGCACGGCGGGCTGGCCGGTGGCGCGCTGACCTGCACCTTCACCGCCTCCCAGGGGCTGCTGCTCATGATCCCGAACATGTACAAGATCGCGGGCGAGCTGCTGCCCGGCGTCTTCCATGTCTCGGCCCGGGCCATCGCCGCCCACGCCCTGTCCATCTTCGGCGACCATCAGGACGTCATGGCTTGCCGCCAGACCGGCTTTGCCATGCTCGCCTCGGCCAGCGTCCAGGAGGTCATGGACCTCTCCCTGGTGGCGCACCTTGCCTCTGTCGAGGCCAGCGTGCCGTTCCTCAGCTTTTTCGATGGGTTCCGCACCTCCCATGAGATCCAGAAGATCGAGGTCATCGACTACGACGACATGAAGCCGCTGCTGAACATGGACAAGGTGGCCGCCTTCCGCGCCCGGTCCATGAACCCGGAGCACCCGGACATTCGCGGCACGGCCCAGAACCCGGACATCTACTTCCAGGGCCGCGAGGCGAGCAACGCCTACTACGACGCCATCCCCGGCATCGTCGAGGAGTACATGGCCAAGGTCTCGGCCCTGACCGGCCGCAGCTACAAGCCTTTCGACTACGTGGGCGCGGCGGATGCCGAGCGCGTGATCATCGCCATGGGCTCCTCCTGCGAGGTCATCGAGGAAGTGATCAATGCCCAGGTTGCCAGGGGCGAGAAGGTCGGCCTGATCAAGGTCCGCCTGTACCGTCCGTTCTCGGCCAAACATTTCCTGGCCGTACTGCCCGAGACCGCCACCGTGGTCACGGCCCTCGACAGGACCAAGGAACCCGGCGCGCTGGGCGATCCGCTCTATCAGGACGTGCGCACCGTGTTCGGCGAAAACGGCGTGTCCGTTGCCGTGCTGGCCGGTCGCTACGGCCTTGGCTCCAAGGAGTTCACCCCGGCCATGGTCCAGGCCGTCTACGACAACATGGCCCAGGCCGAGCCGCGCACCCACTTCACCGTGGGCATCGAGGACGACGTCACCAACACCTCCCTGGCCCTGCCCGCCGCGGCCGACACTACCCCCGAGGGCACTGTGCAGTGCAAGTTCTGGGGCCTCGGCTCCGACGGAACCGTGGGCGCGAACAAGCAGGCCATCAAGATCATCGGCGACAACACCGACATGTACGCCCAGGGCTACTTTGCCTATGATTCCAAGAAGTCCGGCGGCATCACCATCTCCCACCTGCGCTTTGGCGAGAAGCCCATCCAGTCCACCTATCTGGTCAGCGCGGCCGACTACATCGCCTGCCACAACCCGAGCTACGTGCACCTCTACGACGTGCTCGACGGCATCAAGGACGGCGGGACCTTCGTGCTCAACTGCGCCTGGACCGCACAGGACATGGACGCCGAGCTGCCCGCCGCCATGCGCCGCACCATCGCCGAGAAGAACCTCAGGTTCTACACCGTGGACGCGGTGAAGATCGCCCAGGAAGTGGGCCTTGGCGGACGCATCAACATGATCATGCAGACCGCCTTCTTCAAGCTGGCCGATGTCATTCCCTTTGACCAGGCCGTGAACCTGCTCAAGGACGGCATCAAGAAGGCCTACGGCAAGAAGGGCGACAAGATCGTCAACATGAACAACGCCGCCGTGGACAACGCCGTTTCGGCCATCGTCGAGATTCCCGTGCCCGATGCGTGGAAGGAGCTTTCCGACGACGCCCGCGCCGCCGCCAGCGAGCCGGACTATGTGAAGAACGTCATGCGCCCGGTGCTGGGCCAGAAGGGCGACACCCTGCCCGTCTCCGCCTTCAGCGTGGACGGAACCATGCCCGTGGCGACCTCGAAGTACGAGAAGCGCGGCGTGGCCATCAACGTGCCCGAGTGGATCGCGGACAACTGCATCCAGTGCAACCAGTGCGCCTTTGTCTGTCCCCATTCCGCCCTGCGCTCCGTGCTGGCGGAAGCGGGCGAGCTGAGCGGCGCGCCTGCCTCCTTTGCCACGCTTGAGGCCAAGGGCAAGGACGTCAAGGGCCTGCAGTTCCGGCTCCAGGTCAACACCCTGGACTGCCTGGGCTGCGGCAACTGCGCCGACATCTGCCCGTCCAAGGAAAAGGCCCTGGTCATGAAGCCCATCGCCACCCAGACCGGCGAGCAGGTCCCCAACTTCGAGTTCTCCGAGACCATTACCTATAAAGACGCCTTCAAGCGCGACACGGTCAAGGGCAGCCAGTTCCGCCAGTCCCTGCTGGAATTCTCCGGCGCCTGCTCCGGCTGTGGCGAGACGCCCTACGTCAAGGTGCTGACCCAGCTCTTCGGCGAGCGCATGGTCATCGCCAACGCCACGGGCTGTTCCTCCATCTGGGGTGCTTCCGCGCCCACCACGCCCTACTGCGTCAACAGCGCGGGCCACGGTCCGGCCTGGGGCAACTCCCTGTTCGAGGACGCGGCCGAGTTCGGCTACGGCATCGACATGGCCGTGTCCCACCGCCGCGAGCACCTGGCCCGGCTGGCCGTCACGGCCCTTGAGTCCGCCGAGGGCGAGCTGAAGACGGCCCTGGCCGGCTGGCTGGCCAACCGCGACGACGCCGAAGGATCGGGCGAGTGGGGCGGCAAGCTCAAGGCGGCCCTCGCGGGCGCCACCGACGCCACGCTGACCGAGATCGCCTCCATGGCCGACCTGTTCACCAAGAAGTCCGTGTGGATCTTCGGCGGCGACGGCTGGGCCTACGACATCGGCTACGGCGGCGTGGACCATGTGCTGGCCTCCGGCGAGGACGTCAACATCCTGGTCATGGACACCGAGGTTTACTCCAACACCGGCGGCCAGTCCTCCAAGGCCACGCCGCTGGGCTCCATCGCCAAGTTCGCGGCCGCGGGCAAGCGCACGGGCAAGAAGGACCTGGGCCGCATGGCCATGACCTACGGCTACGTGTACGTGGCCCAGGTGGCCATGGGCGCGGACAAGCAGCAGATGCTCAAGGCGTTCCGCGAGGCCGAGGCCTACAAGGGCCCGTCCCTGATCATCTGTTACGCCCCGTGCATCAACCAGGGCATCCGCAAGGGCATGGGCAAGACCCAGTACGAGCAGAAGCTGGCCGTCGATTCCGGCTACTGGCCGCTCTACCGCTACAACCCGACCCTGGCCGACGAAGGCAAGAACCCCTTCATGCTCGAATCCAAGGCCCCGGACGGAACCCTCCAGGAGTTCCTCTCCGGCGAAAACCGCTACGCCATGCTCGAAAAGATGAGCCCCGAGGCGTCGGCCCGGTTCCGTGCAAAAATCGAGAAGGACTACGGCAAGCGCTACGCCCTGTTTGAGCAGATGGCCCAGGCTCCGGCTCCCGCAGCCGAGGAAGCCGAGCTGGACGGTTGCGAGGGCACGGCCACGGCCGAACATTCCCGTCCCGGTACGGGCGAGGCCTGCGACGACGGACGATAGGCAAAAAAATGGAGCGCGGGAAACCGCGCTCCGATCAGACAAACAAGAGACCTGGCCTTTATGACCGCAACATAAAGGTATCTGAACTCCCTTGGACCGCCAGGTCTCATGTAGGGCCTCCCACACGGTGTGGGAGGCCCATTGCATTTCTTACCCGTGCCGCCCCGCACAAGAGGCGCAGCGGCCGATTACGTCGCGGCTAGACGAGCACCAGCCGGAAATCAACCGAGATGAAATCGTACACCAGATGATAGCTCAGATGCCTGAAGAACCGCGACGAGCCATAGATCACGCCCCACTGGGTACGGTCGAAGTCGAGATTGGCGATGACCGCCAGCCGCCCGTCGTCCAGGTTGCGGATATGAGCCGGGAAGGCGATCTCGCTGGAAACCCCGCGCAGGGAGAGCCTGCCCTGCATCATGGCGTTGGGCCGCGTGGCCGGTCCCTCCTCGGTCAGCCGCAGGGCCGTGGTGATGAAGGTGGCCTCGGGAAACATGGCCGTGAAGAAAAAATCGTCCGAGTGCAGGTGCTTTTCAAGGACAGGGTGCAGCTCGTCGCCTTCGAGATCCACGTCCCTGATGGTGGTCATGTCCATGGTGAACGACGCGGCCGGGTCCGTGGTGGCGTCCAGCTCGCCGTCCGAGAACATGAGGGTTCCGTGGTGGTGGCCGTTGTTGTTTCTCCCGGTCCAGCGGATGACGGACTCCGACGGCACGAGCCGGTAGACCTTGCGCTCGAGAGCCAGGATGGGATGCGGCGGCTCAAGGCGCTTCGGGTCCGTCCCCTCCAGGGGGCGGCCGGACTCCATCCAGGCCTCCAGGCCGCCCGGAAACACCGCGACGTCCGTATAGCCGATCCGGGTCAGCTTCTCGGCCGCAGCCATGCAGTCCTGGGACTCGGTACCGGCTCCGTAGAGCACGATGGGCGTGCCCTTGCCCGGAACCAGGGTGGTCAGGATGTCGCAAAAAACCATCTCATAAACACAGGCATTGACCGCGCCGGGGATGTGGCGGGCCTCGAAATGTTCGGGTGGGAGGGTGTCGACGAGCACGCCGTCTCCCTTGTCGATGAACTCGACGACTTCCCCAATATCTAACCGTTCGACGAACTGGGTATCCATGGCGCCTTCCTTTTCCAGCCCGGCAAGGGGCCGGGTCGTTTGGCTCCACCTTAGCAGGATTCAGGCGCGAATCAACCGCAACCGGAAGGAACGCACCGTGTCGTTGCGTCCCTTCCGGGCGGAAATCAGAATTTCTCCAGGTCGTCGTCCATGTTCAGGTCTATGCCCGAGCCCTGCGGCTTCTTGATGACGCCGTCGTCCTCCAGCGCCTTCTTGAGGAAGGGGACGTACTTGCGGTCCGTACCATTGATGTGGTTGACCAGCCAGCCACGGAGGAACTCCATGACCTCGGTCCCAAGAGCCAGGGTCCCGGCCTGGAACTTCCGGTCTATGTCCTTGACCGTCTCGATGAGTTCGACATGCTGGCGCTTATGGTTTTCGGTCTCGGGATAGCCGTACTTGTCGAAGAGCTTCTCCTCGTTGCCGAAGTGGGTGACGGTGTAGTCCTTGAGCTTCTCGATGACCCGGCCGACGGCCTTGCCGCCTTCGCCCCTGGCCATGAACTCGTTGAGTTCGTTGAGGTAGTCCACCAGGACCTTGTGCTGGTCGTCGATCAGGTCGATGCCGATCTTGACGTCGTCGTTCCAGGTTATGAGCGGCTTGACCTTGCGCCCGGACGCGGCGGCGATGGGCTGTCTCGCGGGCTTGGCGGCGGGCATGGCGCGCTGCGGGGCGGGCCGGGAAGCCGGGGGTGACACGACGCGGGCCTGGGTGCGCCGGGGCTGTTCAGCCCGGGCCTTGCGTTCCTTGCCGAGATCGAAGAACTCCATGCTCTGCTGGAGTTGGGACGCCTGCTCGGTGAACTCCTGGGCGGTGGCGGCCAGCTCCTCCGAGGCGGCCGCATTCTGCTGGATGACCGTATCAAGCTCCTGAATGGCCTTGTTGATCTCCTGGGCTCCGGCGTTCTGCTCTATGCTCGCCACCGATATTTCCTGGACAAGGTCCGCTGTCTCGCGGATGTCGGGAACCATCTTGGCGAGCATTGACCCGGCCTCGTCCGCCTTGGTCAGGGTCGACGAGGACAGCTCGCCGATCTCCGCCGCGGCCGCGCCGCTGCGCTCCGCCAGCTTGCGCACCTCGCTGGCCACCACGGCAAACCCCTTGCCCGCCTCTCCGGCCCGCGCCGCCTCGATGGCCGCGTTAAGCGCCAGGAGATTGGTCTGGCGGGCTATCTCGCCGATGATGGAAATCTTCTCCGCGATATGCTTGATCGAATCCACGGCCTCCATGACCGTGTCGCCGCCCTTTTGCGCATCAAGGGCGGTCTGGGAGGCCATGCGCTCGGTCTGTTTGGCGTTTTCCGTATTGCGGCTGATCTGGGCTATCATTTCCTCCATGGCCGAGGAGACTTCCTCCACGGAGGCGGCCTGGCGGCTGGCTCCGTCGGCCACGGTCTGGGCCGAGGTGGTCACCTCGGCACTGCCAGAGGACACACGCTCCGAACCGTCCTGGGCCGAGCCCACGATGTCGTGCAGGCGGTGGATCATGGCCGAGAGGGCCGCAGTCAGGCGACCCGGTTCGTCGTCGAAGTCGGTATTGATCTCCCGGGTCAGGTCGCCGCCAGCCACAAGGTCGGCCAGGTCAACGGCCTCCTTGATAGGCCGGATGATGGACCGGGCGATGAGCAGGCACAGGGGCAGGACGACGAGCAGGAAAACGCCGAAGGCAACGCCGCCCACGCCATACACATAGGTGGTGACCAGTCTGTCGATGTCCGAGGTGATGGCCACCCGCTCCTCGTCCACGTTGTCAAGATAGACGCCCGTGCCGATCCACATCTGCGTGCCGGGGATCATCTCGGCATAGGAAAGCTTCGGCTGGTCGCCCTTCTCGGGCTTGGGCCAGATATAGGTAACGAAACCGCCGCCGGAGTGAGCCTTGGTGTTCAATTCGCTGACAAGGGCAATCCCGTTCTTGTCCTTAAGCCCGGAAAGGTCCTTGCCCTGAAGCTTGGTATTTGTGGGCAGGGCCACAACCGTGGTCTTCTCATACACGAAGAAATATCCGGACTTGTCATCCTCGAAGCGGATGCCATCCACCATGGCGCGGATCATCTCCACCTTGGCATCGTGGTCCGGCAGGTCGGCGATGGCGGCTCCGACGGCCACGGCCATGGAGTGGGTGGCTACCTGGAGCTTGCGGTTCTCGCCTTCAAGCATGGCCCCGGCAGACCGCTCGACGCCCATCTCCTTCACTTTGGATACGCCGTTGAGCGACGTCAAAGCGAAGCCCAAAGTGAAAAGCACGATGGTACAGATCAGGATTATCATTCGAACATTGATGGTCGTTCTTCTCAGCATTGGAACCTCCGGGTTCACTTCGGTCATTCGAATATTTGAATTTTCATAGCATTGAAGCGATGATTTTTGAAGAGATCCGGTGGAATTTATAATGCCTCCAGCCGTGAGAGACGACATCACGAATAACGTGT
>CAMYLL010000022.1 GCA_947259235.1 uncultured Pseudodesulfovibrio sp.
CATGCCTTCCTCCTTTGAATGAAGAAAGAATAGCATAATAAATCAAATGTTTAAAGATGAAAAGTGTGGGTTTTGCCGTGCAGAGGTCTCACATCCGTGAGCACGGTATATCCCGCCTTCTGAAGCAGACGGAAAATGTCCGAGACTAGGGAGGTAGGAGCCATGAGCGCGTCGGCAATCTCCTCCACCGACGGCAGCGGCCGACCGTCATGAAACCGCTTGGCCAGAATGGTCATCATCAGCACGGCTATCTTCTGCCGCTCGAACGGCGTTGCCTCGCCAAAGAAACGCTGTCTGACAAACGAATTGAGATTCTGCCAGGCGTAGCTGACCTCGCTCCCCAGGAGAACGACCAGCCAACTAATATATATCCACATGAGCAGAAGCGGCAACTGGGCAAAACTGCCGTAAATGGCGTTGTACTTGGCCGCGCCGATCTGCCAGTGGATGTAGAACCACTGAGCCGACTGCCAAAGCACCCCGCCCACCACGCCGCCGAATATGGCAGCAGACAGACGCACCTTGGTGTGGGGAATGAAGGCGTACATGAAGGCAAAAGCCATTGAAATGAGCAGGTACGGCGTCAGCTTGAGAAAAACCGCCTCAAGCAGCCCGATGGCCTGGACGCTGAGCAGCTCGCTGACTATCTGCTGCTGTTGCAGACTCAGGTTGACGCTGGAAGCGACGAGCAGGACCATGGGACAAATGACGATAATAGGAAAGAAATCCGTCACTTTACGCCAGGCAGAACGGCCTTTTGATACATTCCAGATGGTGTTGAAGGCTTTTTCTATGGTCCCCACCAGGGAGAGCACCGTGAACAGGAGCATGGCAACGCCCACCCAGCCCAGCGCCTGGACGTTGGTACGGTCGATGTACTCGATGATCTTGTCCGCGACCTCCACCCGTCCGGTGGTCAGCTTCAGCACCAATGTACGGATGAAATCGGTATTCTGAAGGCCGAACCCCTTGGAAATGGAAAATGCCACGGCCAGGAACGGCACTATTGAGAGAATCGTAGTAAAGGTCAGCGCCGCCGCACGGATGATGCATTGGTCCTTGATGAAACCGAAAACAACGAGGTACAGCAAGCGGGCCACACTGCGCCACGCTTGAACCAGCACAGGTGTGTTCGGTTCGTTCCGAATCCATATTCCTTCAGAAAAAAGCCGTTTCGTTTCTCTGTATGTCTGCTTGATTTCATTCATCCGTGCCACGTGTGCGCCCCCGGGGTTGGCAATTGTTGAAATAACATATCCGCTTTACGGACGGCGGCGCAAGTCGCACCGGATCATTTGAACAGATCGCGCAGAAAATTGAAGGATTTTTCTGGCAGATTCAATATGTTGCGGACAGTGTCGTTGACGATCTTGCCCTTGGGAATCCTGACCTCCGGGTCCGTGAGTTTACCCACGATGTTGAAGGTCACGCTCGGGACCGCCACAAAATCGTTGCGTATGGACAGATCGATGGTGTTGTCCGGGAGGTTGAAGTTTCCCGAACCGTAGCATTGAAGAACAGGAGGAGCCTCTACACGGAGCGTTCTTACTGTGAAGACGCCCTTATCCACGGCAAAATTGCTCATAGCCTTCTTGAAGACGGTGCGTCGCAGTTTGGGGTCGTTCGCCGTCTGTCCTGACATCCGGTCTTCAGCAACCGCCTGCTTGGCGTCATACCCGGAAAACTTGAACGAACCATCGACAATCTCCACCCGTGCCGCACCCGACAGACCGGCCACGATGTCGTCATCCGTCTTGCCGGAGCTGGCGAGGTCCAGGTCGAGGTCGGTCACTCCGCGAACATAGTCTCTGCCCGCCATGTCGGTCATCAGCAACCCGGCCTGCATTCCCCGTATATCGAGCTGCAGTTGTGTGGCCAGGAAGTCCTTACCAACCCGCCCGGACATCTCGCCTTCAAGCTTGCCACCATGGACAACCCCCTTGCCGTCATAAACACGGATGACCCCCTTGTCCGCCGAGACCTTGGCCGAAAAAGGACGGGCCCGAACCTTGCCCAGCTTGAACTCGTCGAACCACCCCTTGCCGTTGAGGCGCAGAAAGCGCAGAAACGTCAGAGGCAGGTCCACAGGCGGCGCCTTGGCCGGCTTACCGGCCGCCAACCGCTCCGCCTCGCTCGCCGACGGGGGCAGATACCTGTCTATATCCAGCGCGCCGGCAGTGAAGGCAAAGGACAGCATGGGATCGGCAAGCCCTCTACCGATGAGGTTGCCCTTGATTGCCATACCGTCAAGCTCGGCACTCAGTGTATCCATGGTAAATCTATCGGAATCCATGGTGAAGTCTGTCGAGAGGCTGAATTTCTTCAGTGCGGTCGGGTCATTCATCTCTATGGTCTTGCGGCTGAGCAGGTATATGATCCGGCTGGGATCGGCATCGGGTATGGTGAGTGACCCTGCGCACGTGACTCCTTTGTCCAAATCCCTGAACCGGACATCGCCGAGCAACGTCGTCTCAAGGGTGCGCAGCGTCCCGTCGGTGAGAGAGAGGCGATGATTACGGGTATCGAAGGCCAACTGACCACCTATGGATATCGAGGTATCCCTGTCCAGATAGAGCGGGCCCGCCGCAAGCGCGGACACGGTCAAACCAGAACTTGCCGCATGCGGGGCATCGACGCCGAACGAGAACGGTCCCTTGGCTTGCAGAGCCAGGCTTTTTTTGGCCTTGTCACCCATGCCCTTCATCTCCGCCGCGACATGAAAACCGTATGAATCCGTCCCGGAATCAGCCGTTGAGTCTCTCGTGACCGCCTTCATGGGTGAGGCGGACATGCTGACCTTGAGCTTCGAATATGCTTGGACGACAGGGCTTTCCTTCTTACGATCGAGACTCGCCTTGCCTTTGCCCAGGGCAAGGGATGCCTGGCCAGTGGTCACGCGCAGGATGCCCATGGAACGATTTTCGGGCGGACAGACCATGCGAGCGCTCTCGAACTGTGCCGTGAGCGTGCCCTCTCCGTCCAGTCGCCAGTCTTGCCGGTCAAGAAAACCGAACCCTGATGCACCGGACTTGGCAGAAAGCTCCCCCTGCAACGCCAGCGTCGGATGCCCCGAAGCATCATCTTGCCCGATATCCAGACGCACACGACTCTTCAGGGCCGTCTTGACGCTGTCCACGGCTTCGCCATCCAGGTCGATTGCCCCTTTGTCGGCGTTCACGCTCAGACGCACATCCGAAAGCAGCGAGTCGAAAAGTCGAAAACCTTCAACTCGGACCATCCCCTTGGCCAGGAAACGCCGGAAGACATCGAGATGATAGTCGCCCCAGATAAAAGGTGTGTCGGTGCGAAGCAGTGGCATGTAGCGATCGAGATCAAGAAGTCCTCCCTGAAGTGCAAACTCATACCGAGGCGAGGCAAACCCTTTGACGGCCAGATCTCCGCGCACGGTGAGGTCGTCCAGCGAGAAGGCCATCTTTGTGAAGGAGCACCCCTGCTCGTCCACAGCGAAAAAGGAAGTGAACGCACCGCTTTTAAGCCCGTCGACCTCTGAGACAGGGGCTTTCGGGGAGAATTTTGTAACGATGTCGGCTGGCTTGAACGGCTTGAGAGTGATGTGGCCCGTAGCCGCGAGGTTGGCACTCAGATCGGCGGTCGTGAGGTTGCCCTCAGCATCAAGGCCCAGGAAACGGGCATGCAGGCCGTCCATGCCAACGACTCCCTTGTCCAAATCAAAGACCAACCTGGCGGTCAACTCCCCGGGAGCTGCTCCCTTTGGCAGGAACTCCCCGCCCACCGAGGCATAAACACTCGCCTCCTCGATCGCCATGCTTGACCAATCCTCAGCTGCCGAGAGCATCCCCTTGAGCACAATCTCCGAAGTCACTCCGCCGGCGGCCCAGTCAAAGGCGCTGTTGATGACAAAAGGAATCTTTTGGCCTGATGCGATGGTGCCGGTCTTCAGGTCTATGCCGTGAAGAGACAGCTGGACGCCGCTCAATTGGTCTGTATAGGAAACTGACGTTCCCACCACTTCAAGCTCATTGAGGGACACGCTGCTGATGGCGATGGGAAAAGGCTCGCCCGGATCGGATGCTCTTCGTTCATCAAAAAGCGCGCGCCAGTTGACCACCCCTTTTGGGGATCGGACAACATTGACGTGCAGTCCATTGACGAGAATGGAACGGATTATTACGTCGCGAGAAAGGAGAGGAAGAAGCTTTACGCTGACGTTGAGGCGATCAATGCGAGCCAGCGGGGCCTGACCAAACTCCGGCACATCGAGCACTCGAAGGCCGGATATCTCAAGCGACAGGGAAGGATACAGAGCGATATCAAGCTCGCCGTCAAGAACAACATCCCGGCCGACCAAGGAATGGGCCAGTGACGTGAAACGTTCCCTGAACTCCTGGGTATCGACATAATGCGAGGCCCAGAACAGGCCTACGGACAGGGCAATAACGCACGCCACGCATGTTTCGATCAGCAGAACCACTAATCGCCTGAGCAAAATCATGCTTCCCCCGCTTCACGCCGGTTCAGGACTTGAGCGCATCCCGACAAACCGAAGGAGCTTACGCCCTCCCCCGCATCTCTGAGTACGCGATTGGCTCTGTAGGGATTCATCTCGCTGATCCTGCTGCCTTCGTCACTGGAATGTCGGCCGTCGTGCATGTGACAAGACCCATCCGTGAAGTAAAACTCTTGATACTTCAAAGAGTAATGTCACATTGCCACGGCCAATGCAAGATGGAGATGGGTTTTCGAGAGAGGCGTCAGAGGCTGGGATCAGAGGTCCATTTTTTCCGATGTCAGACCGATGATGGCGATGCCCGACCTGTCGGCCAGGGCAATGGCCTCATCTCTATCGAAGAACAGGCTGCGGTTCGCCTCCACTCCCAGGCAGGTGGCCTTCCCTTCGACCATTGCCTTGACTGTATCAAGTCCGAGGCTGGGCAGGTCGATCTGCTCCTGTTGTCCGGGCTTGAATACCTTGATAACGACGCATCCCGGGCCACCCAGAGAACATCCACGGGCAATGGTCGGGTCCGTGCCTTCCAAGGCTTCCACGGCGGAAACAATGCCTTCGCGGATGACAACGCACTGCCCTATGTCCATTCGCCCGAGTTCCTTGGCGATCTTCCATCCGTAGCGCAGGTCTTCCCACTCCCGTTCGTCCGGTTCGCGACGAGATATTACACCCTCTGGGGTCAACAGCTCCGGCAGAAATGAATGGGCGGGAACAACGGGCATTCCTTCTCGTTCGAACTCGCCTGCCAGGGTTCCAAGAATGGCGGAATCGCCTTTGTTCTTCTGGCGAAATATCAACTTGATAGCTCGCATGTCGAGATGGCGGACGTCCATGACCTTGGGCTTGTTGATGGTCCCGGCCATGATCACGCGCTCCACCCCGTTCTCTTTGAAGAAAGCGATGAGCTTGCCAAGCTTGCCGAGCTTGAGCTCGCGCCAGACATCGGCAAACGGAACCACATCCATATTGGTGTGCCCGGTAAATCCGGCCACCACGAGTCGATAGCCATGAGACTTGACCCCGCGGGCAACCATCAGGGGAAACTGACGGCCTCCGGCGATGAGACCGATGGTGGTGACGTTCTCACTCATGCGGTGTTCAGGAATCCTCGTGGCAGTTTCGCTGCTTGTGATCAGGGGTCACGCCGTTTTTGCTTTCGCGGATGAAGGCCACAAGTCTGTCAACCTGGGCGTTGCCGACGATCTCCTGTTCCACCTGGCTCAGCCCCTGCTCGCGGGTCAACCCGGAACGGAAGATGACCTTGTAGGCCTTCTTGAGCCCTTTGCAGGAGGCGGCGTCAAATCCGTTGCGGCGCAGCCCTATGAGGTTGGGACCGAAGAGCATGCCACGCACGCCATGGGCGAGCATGAAAGGCGGCACGTCGAGTTTGTATCCGCTGGCCCCGCCGAGGAAGGCGTACTCGCCGATGCGGATGAACTGCTGGACAGCGGACATGCCGCTGATGATCACGTTGCGCCCCACCACGACATGTCCGGCAAGGTTCACGGCGTTGGCCAGGATCACGTTGTCGTCCACCGTGCAGTCATGCGCAATGTGGGAATATGCCATGAACATGCAGTTGGAGCCGATGAGGGTTTGCCCTTCGCCCTGCAACGTTCCCCGGTGGATGGTGACGCACTCCCGGATCTGATTGTTGTCACCGATACGAGTGTATGTCTTTTCACCCTTGTAGGCAGTATGCTGGGGTTCTCCGCCGATGACCGCATGGGGATGGACGTGGTTGTCCGCGCCCAACTCGGTGTAGGACTTTATCACGCAGTGCGATTCGAGATAGGTCCTGTCGCCAATTTTCGCCTCGGCCCCGACCACGACATACGGCCCGATGCGAATATCCGTGCCCAGCTCTGCGGAAGGATCAATGACTGCAGAAGAATGAATTTCACTTGCCACTACATGTCCCCTTTATTGGCAACGGCTGCCGAAAACTCGCCTTGGGCAACGACCTGGCCATCAACTTCTGCAACACCGCGCATGCGCCAGATGTTCATCTTGTGTTTTTCGTACGTCACGTTGAGCATGAGCTTGTCACCGGGGACGACGGGCTTGCGGAACTTCACCTTGTTAAGTCCGGTGAACAGAAAGACCCTGTCTTCAAGAGGTTCATTGACTGTGCTCATGACAAAAATTCCACCAGCCTGGGCCAGGGCTTCCAGGATGAGCACACCCGGCATGACCGGCAGGCCCGGGAAATGCCCCTGAAAGAACCCCTCGTTCATGCTGACGTTCTTATACGCCTTGAGGCTGACGCCGGGATTGAATTCAATAACCCGGTCAACCAGCAGAAAAGGATAGCGATGCGGCAGCATCTCCATGATTTTTTTGATGTCCAGAATATGTTCGTTACTCATGGTCGTTTCCGTTTTCGACGGCCGCTTTGACCGCGTTGAGTTCCTTCTCAAGAGCTTTTACCCGTTTGAAAAGGTCTGGCAATTTGGGCATGCAGACCCCTGCGGCCTTAAGATAGGTTGCCACAGGCATGACCGGCGTTCCGGCCAGCTTACTGCCCGAGGCTATCTTTCCGGCTATCCCGCTCTGAGCGGCAACGATGGTTCCCTCGCCTATATCGGCATTATCGGCCACGCCGACTTGGCCAGCAAGAACAACATGGTCGCCGACCTTGGTGCTGCCGCCGATGCCCACCTGCCCTATGATCAAGCAATGCTCGCCCACCTGGACGTTGTGGCCAATCTGGACAAGATTGTCGATCTTGGTCCCGCGACCGATACGGGTAATGTCCAGGGCGGCCCTGTCGATGGCGCTGTTGGACCCCACCTCGACATTATCCTCGACTATCACGGTCCCTATCTGGGGAATCTTCATATGTCCGGCCGCTGTCTGCGCATAGCCGTATCCGTCACCGCCGAGCACCGCCCCGGGCTGAAGGATGACGTTATCGCCAAGGGTGACGCCGCCCATGACCACGGAGTTGGGATACAAGAGGCAGTCCGCGCCAATCACGCAATCCTCGCCAACATAGCTTCCGGCAAAGACGATGGTCCCGCTGCCCAGCACGGCGCGCGCACCGATGAAAGCAAAGGGATAAACCGTTGCAGAAGGGGCTATCTCGGCGTCAGGATGCACATATGCAATGTCGCTGATTCCGCTCAGACAGCCCTGTGGCTTCGCAAAAAGATTCACCACCTTGGCCAGATCCATATAGACATTGGTACTGACCAGCGCCCGTGAAACCTTCTCGACATACGGGCCGGAAGTGAGAACACATCCGGCCCGGGTCGTATCCAGCAAATGAGCATATTTGGGATTGACGAGAAAGGAGATCTCTCCGGAGCCTGCCTTGTCCAGGGTGTTCACCCCGGAAATCTCCATGTCTTCCCCAACGTGGTCCAGTCCAAGTTTTTCGGCCAAAGCCGACAACTTGATTTTCATTCGTTTACTTACCAGCTTTCTTCAGTTTGTTGACTTCATCAACGAGATTGTCCGTGATGTCTATGCCATCAGCCACATACGATACGCCGCTGGTTCCCAGCTCAAGGATGACGGTGTACTTGTTCACCTTGGCGTATTCGGTCATGACCTTGATGATCTTCTCCACGATGGGCTGACCAAGCTCCTGCTGGGTTGCCTGGCGCTTCTGGCGGTAAGCCACAACGCTGTCCTGATAATCGCGGGTCATACGACGAAAATCACGCAGCTTGTCCTGCTTGGCTTCCAGCTTCAATGCCAAGTCCTGATTTTTCAGTTCTTCTTCAAGCTTCTGAATTTCCAGGGCATCTTTTTGAAGGCTCTTCTCGATGGGCTCGAACTGTGCCTTCAGCTTTGCAGCCACGGCCTTGCCGTAATCACAGTTGACCATGACGGTCTGCATGCTGAAGACACCGACCTTGGTCTCGGCGAAAGCCACCGATTGGAAAAGAAAAACACACAAAACGGCGAGAAAAAGAACCTTCTTCATATTGTAACTCCTTGCAATTATGCCGTGTCTAGAATTGTTGTCCCATTAACATTTCGATCTTGTGTCGTCCACTTGTTCCGATTCTGTCCAGACCATAGCCGTAGACGAAACCGACCGGACCCATGGGCGAGAACCAGTTGAGTCCTGCGCCAACACTCTTGTAGAGACCGAGAGTAGGCGCCGTGCCTTTTCGGCTCGGCGAAGAAAAGAACATCTCGCTCTCCTTCCATGAGTTACCCGCATCGAAAAAGACCAAAGACGAAATACCGTACTCCTTGCTCAGCTGGCGCTTCAACTCAAGGTTGGTATAGAATGCCTTTGTACCACCCTCGGCCGCTCCGGCGGAATCAAGCGGCGTGATCGCATATGAGGAGTAACCGCGAACGGTCCCGACCCCGCCGAGATCAAACCGCTGGTCGGTGGGGATAGTCCCGCCACCGAAGTTCTTGTGCAGGAAACCGCCCCAAAACTTGCTATGAAACACTACCTCTTCTATGGCCGGCGTATACCATTCGAATGAACCAACATACTTCACGAAGTCATCAGTTCCCCCCAGCGGACCGCCGCCGTAAAGGAGCGCAAACGACGTCACGGTTCCGCGACTGGCGTTCATGTAGTTATCACGAGTGTCTCGAGAGACCGAAGCGGCCAACTGACTGAGAAAGTGTGACCCGGCGTCGTCCTTGATGGAGTCCGAAGCCTCTTCGTCGATATCGGTCAGGGTGTATGACTCGGCCGTGTAGTCCCAGGCAAAGTTCGAGTACTCGCCAATCTGATAGTTGAAGCTGACTATGCCGCCAGTGGACCGCTTGGTGTAGTCGTTGAAGTCTTCGTTACGGTTGTGGGCTTCCATGGAAAGCCCGACATCCGTGTCGTTGAGATGGGGGTTGCGGAAGGTCAGCGTAAAGGCTGTCTTGCGTCCACTGAAGGCGCCGTTGAGTGCGAGCAGATACCCTTTTCCGAAAAGGTTGGACTCTGACACATCGGCGGCCAGGTATACGCTGTCGTAGGTCGAGTAACCGATACCGCCGCCGATCTTGCCTGTGGGCTTGTCTTTGACCTTGACAACGAGATCCATCTCCTCGGGGTTGCCCGTAGGCACAGGAGAGATATCGACTTTCTCGAAGTATCCGAGGTTGTTCAAACGCTCGTGTGACCGCTGAAGCTTGTCACCGCTGAACATATCGCCGTCGGCCAATCGCATGTCGCGCAGGATGACGTTGTCGCGGGTAACGGTGTTCCCTTCAAGCAGCACGCGGCGGATATGCACCCGCTGATGCTTGGTGATGGTATAGACGACATCGACAATTTTGGTTGCCGCATCGTCCTTGAGATTCACCTGCACATCGGCATAAGCATAGCCATAGTTATTGTAATAATTGGTCAGGGAGTCGACATCGGCCTTGAGCAGCGAGCGATCGAAATAATCGTCGTTGTCTTTGAGGCTGCTGATTCTGGTGAGCCCTTTGAGCTTTTCAGGGCCGTCGATCAGGTCGCCCTTGAATATGGTGTCACCCATCTTGTAGCGCTCGCCTTCCCAGACCTGATAGATGACGTCAATTCCGTCGTCTTTGATCTCCACTTCGGGACGGCCAACCTTGACCTCGATGAAGCCCTTGCTGTTATAGTAGGCCTCAATGGCGGAAGCGTCACGGTCGAGAAGTTCTTCCTTGAGCACGCCGGTGTTGGTGATCCAGGAGAGCATGCCGCGCTCCTTGAGGGCGAGGATGTCCTTGATGTCGTCGGGATCAAGCTGCTTGGCTCCGTCGATGACAACATTCTGGATGTAAAGCTTCGGTCCCTCGTCTATCACGAAAGTCAAACGGGCCACTCCCGATCCGGTATCTTCAATCTCGTGGGTGACCTTTGCCTTGTAGTAGCCTTCCTTGCGGTACATCTCGCGGATGACGCGAATGTCATCGGAAAGCACCTTGGGGTTGACGACGCCGCCCTTTTTCGTGGAAACCGCTTCGAGAATGTCTTCGGAATCGATGGCATCGGATCCACGAACGCCCAAGGCCTGGATCCGCGGTTTTTCAACCACCTGGAAGATGACTTTCTTGCCGTCGGGAACATCCTCGATCTTGACGGTGACATCATCGAAGTATCCGAGATCGTAAATATTTTTGAGCGCTGTATTGGCCGCTTTGGCTGTCAGCATGTCTCCGCGCTGGATGGTCAGACGCATGAGCACCACGTCCTTGTCCAGGACCTGGGTTCCTTCGACGTCCACCTCAGCCACAACTTCGAGCTTGAGGAGGTCCATTTTCATGCGATCAACCAGCGTGTCGACTGCGGGAAGAAGGTTGATCAGTCCTTCCTTGTTCACGGAGATACGCTTGCCGCCGTCTGTCGCATAGGCGTCGACAAGGCGGGTATCAAGAGTCAAATCGTCGCCAATCTGATTCAGTGATCCATAAACGGAAAACCCTGCTCCCGTGAGCAGCGCCAACTCGCGAGCGGATTTCGCATTGATGGTTTTTATACACTTTTCCTCGATAAGACGAACAACCTCGGCGTTGTCTACAACCTCGAACCCCGTATCGCGCAGGCGATCACTCAGGAGTTCCGGCAGGCTGTCCTTGAGATAGGACAAATCGTCACCGGCATTGATGGAAAAAGGCAGTACGGCGATCTTGACGTCCTTGGCGTCTCCGTCGGCGGCAAGCGCCGCGCCGGAAACGGTAACTACCAGAAGTACAAGGGCCAAAATCACCAAGCTGCGAATGCGACTAATGAGCATACAATTCTCCCGAGCGCAGTTCCACACGCCGATTCATCATCCCGGCCAGGGCCGGGTTATGCGTCACGACGATAAACGTCATACCCAATTCATTATTAAGAGAGACCAGGAGTTCGCCAATGTGAGCGCCGTTCTCCGCATCGAGATTTCCGGTCGGCTCATCCGCGAGGAGTACCTTGGGGCGAAGCAGAATGGCGCGCGCTATGGCCGCACGCTGACGCTCTCCCCCGGAAAGGGTCGTCACCTTGTGCTCCTGCCTATGTGTAAGATCGACCATCGCGAGAGCCTCCCTGGCCATTCTGATGCCCTCGTTGCGACTCTTGCCCGCGATAAAGGCGGGCATTGCAACGTTTTCGAGCGTTGTAAACTCCGGGAGCAGGTGGTGGAACTGAAACACGAAACCGATCTCACGATTTCTGAGTTCAGCCCGCTGCTTGCTCCCAAGGGTGCTCAAATCGACATCATTCAAAAAAATTGCTCCCGATGTCACCGTATCGAGGGTCCCCAGCAAGTGCAGAAGCGTCGTTTTTCCTGAGCCCGACGCGCCCAGCACGGCCAACGATTCACCCCGTTCTATGGTCATGTCGACGTTGCGCAGCACACGCACCGTCTCCGAAGGCCCTTCGAATTCCTTATCCACGGCAACCAAGCGGTATATAGCCTCTTTATTCATAACGCAAGGCATCGCTCGGGCTTAAGGCCGCCGCTCTCCGGGCCGGATAAATGGTTGCCAGAAAACACAGCAGGAACGCCGCCCCACCGATGGCTATCAGATCAATCGACTCAAGCCGCACAGGCAGGTAATCCACCGGATACACGTTGCTGGGCAACTTGATGAACTGATATTTTTTGAGCAGCAGGCTCACCGGCACACCAATCAGGAACCCCAGGACCGTTCCGGCCAGGCCGATGAAGGTTCCCTGCAACATGAATATCCGCCTGATGCTCGAAGCATCTGCACCGATGGACATAAGCACTGCTATGTCTTTGGTTTTTTGTATTACCAACATAACCAGCGTCGTGACAATGCTAAAAGAGCCGACCAATACGATCATGGCCAGGATTATGAACATGGCCGTTTTCTCAAGCTCCAAGGCGGCAAAGAGGTTCGCGTTCATTTCCTGCCAATTACGAACGTACACGGTGAATGATCCAATCTGTTCCCGCAATAGTTCGGAGATATTTTCGACATTATACACGTCGTTGACGCTGATCTCCAGGCCGGACACAACATCGTCCTTGAAACCCAGCAACTGGCGGGCGGCAGGGATGGTCACGTACCCCAGGGACGAATCATACTCGAACATGCCGGTCTTGAACACGCCGGCCACGACGAACCGCTTGACCTTGGGCGCAAAGCCGGCAGAGCTGGACCTGCCGGATGATGAAAGGAGGTTCACCTCGGACCCCTGGGTCAACCCCAGGCGCTTGGCCAGTTCAGCGCCGATGATGATGCCCGGCTCGTCCGAATCGCTGCCGAGGTTCTCTATTCCGCCGCTGATCATGTCCTTGGACAGGCTCAGCACGGAATCGGAAGTGGACGGGTCGATTCCGCGAAGGACCACGCCCTTGACTCCGTTGCGTGTGGACAGCATCACCTCGGAATAAACGAAGGGCGTCACGCCGGTCACACCGGGGACCTTTTCGGCCTCATCGGCCATTATGCGATAATCCTTGATGCCACCGCGAAGGGATGTGACCAGAATATGGGCGTTGACACCCAGAATCTTGTCGCGAAGGACTGTTGAGAATCCGTTCATGACGCCGATGACCACGATCAGCGCTCCGACTCCAATGGCAACGCCGAAGACGGCAAAGAGCGATATGATCGATATGAACGCCTGCCTGCGCAGAGCGAACAGATATCTCAGCGCGATGAAGGTTTCAAATCTCATAGGCTGCCTTTGCGCTTACTGTGCATGAAACCTACCCGGCCTCTGGCCGCAACAGCGGGAACAAAATGACCTCGCGGATGGATGCGCTATCGGTCAGAAGCATGACGAGGCGGTCGATGCCGACGCCCTGTCCTGCTGCGGGAGGCATGCCGTACTCAAGGGCGCGAACATAGTCCTCGTCCATGAAATGGGCCTCCTCGTCTCCTGCTTCCTTTTCCTTTACCTGGTCTTCGAACCGACCGCGCTGGTCCACGGGGTCATTGAGCTCGGAGAAGGCGTTTGCCATTTCCCGCCCCGTCATGAACAACTCGAAGCGATCCGTGATTTCGGGATTATCCTCGTTCCTGCGGGACAGTGGCGATATGTCGGTGGGGTAATGATAAATGAAATGCGGCTGGATCAGTCGCGGCTCCACCAGGATGTCGAAGAGCTTGGCCTGGAGCTTGCCCAGCTTCTCGCCCTCGACGACCTTCTCGCCCTTCTCCTTCACCAACGCCTTGCATTTCTCGTAGTCCGAATAGACTTCAGGCGCCACTCCGCCGATCTTTTCGAGGGAATCGTGGAACGCCAGCCGGGTCCATGCGCCCACCGAGAGATCAATCTGCTCGCCCTGATAGGGAACCACGCTCGACCCCGTGGCCTTTACGGCAACACGGGAGAACATCTCTTCGGTAAGATCCATGAGATCTTCGAAGTTGGCATAGGCCCAGTAGAATTCGAGCATGGTGAACTCGGGATTGTGCTGGGTGGAAATGCCCTCGTTGCGGAAGTTTCGGTTGATCTCGTAGACCCGCTCGAAACCGCCGACCAGCAACCGCTTGAGATACAGCTCGGGCGCGATGCGCATGTAGAGCTTCATGTCCAAGGCGTTGTGATGTGTCTCGAAGGGCTTGGCCATGGCGCCGCCGGGAATGGCCTGCATCATGGGAGTCTCGACTTCCATGAAGCCCTTTTCGTCGAGAAAGTCTCTGAGTTCGCGCACGATGGCCGTACGCATCATGAAGATTTCCTTGGTCCGGGGGGTGACGATCAGGTCGACATACCGCTGCCGGTAGCGGGTCTCCACATCCTTGAGTCCGTGATACTTCTCCGGCAAAGGACGCATGGACTTGCTGACACGCCTGAACCCTCTGGTTTTGACGGTGAGCTCCCCGGTCTTCGTCCTGAAGAGGGAACCGCGGACGCCCACGATGTCTCCGATGTCCGTTTTCTTGAAGAGCTGGTAGGCTTCGGTCCCCAGATCGTCCCTGGCGGCATAGACCTGAATCTTGCCACCACGGTCCTGCAGATGAAAAAACGTCACCTTTCCAAAGGAGCGATAGGAGACGACGCGCCCGGCCAGGGCGAAATCATACTCCGCGGCCTCAAGAGTTTCGCCGTCGGTTTCGGAGAACCGGGCCCAAAGGGTCTCAATCTCCGTATCACGCCGAAAATCATTGGGATACAGGTGAATGTCATCGTCCAGAAGCTGACATGCCTTCTCAACACGCGTCTTGATGACGGCGTTGAGTTCGTCCTTGGCCTGAAGTGCCTCGAGCATCGGCATGAACCTGTCCGCATGGGCGGACTTGGTTGCAAGCTTGATTTTCTTATTTTTTTTCTTATCGTTTGACAATTTTCCTATCCCTGTCTCCTGCAAAGTCTAGAAAAAAACAAGAGACGTTGAATCCGTAAGCCAAATAACGCTTCCCGTCAAGAAAATGAACCTGTTAACCCCAAGTTAATCTCTCCCGGACAAATCCACAAAACTCAAAATTTTTCCTTGACCGCCTCATGCGATTTGTTTAGACACTTTCTCGCTTCGACGACAAATGTTCCCCAGTAGCTCAATTGGCAGAGCGGGTGACTGTTAATCACTAGGTTCGCGGTTCAAGTCCGTGCTGGGGAGCCAAGATAATCAAGGGTTCACGAGATTCACGCTCGTGAACCCTTTCTTTTTTGCTCCAAATTTGCTCCAATGCGTCACCAGGAGGTGGAGCATGGCAACCATCAGAAAACGCGGGCCCTACCAGTGGGAAGCTCGCATCAGACGTAAGGGCTTTCCCATTACATCAAAGACATTCGAGCGCAAGCAGGATGCCGAAGACTGGGCCAAGAACATTGAATCAGAGATGAGCCGTGGCGTCTTCGTCTCCCGCGCAGAAGCCGAGTCGACCACCCTTTCAGAGGCTCTTGATCGCTACATCGAGGAGCACGTCCCTCGCCTCAAGCAACAGCAGCGCGAAACGAACCGGACCAAGGCCATCCAGAATCGCGACCTGGCC
>CAMYLL010000023.1 GCA_947259235.1 uncultured Pseudodesulfovibrio sp.
ATTGTCACAAAATAGTGCGTTGCACCCAGGTCGTTGATGTGAAGAAATCAAACGGCAACGAGACGGCGGTATGCAACGAGTTGTCATGCCGGACAGAAAAAGGTGGCCGGATCAGGCGCCATCGGGTATGTACATTTCTGCGGCAATCGGCAGGCATCATTCAAAGAATGGCCCGGTGGAAGTTGATTGATCGATCAACGACCGGGATTTGCGCGAAACACGTTGTACTGCGCATAGCTTGCCGAGACGTTTGAAAGATTTTTGAAGTTGCCTATTGATTTTGTTTGTAAAGCGGGCTACTGCATTGTTAATTAATTTTTCCGGGGGGTTATAGCACGAACTCGGGAAAAAGATGTCAAAGGTGGCACGTTTACGGTATTCGTGTCATTGAAGATGGTTAGGTCCGAGTTCGGGCGTGTGCCCGACGGTTATGATTGGGAATAACGGTGTTCTCTACGTCATAACAGACTCATTTTATTACGGAGGTGTTCTATGAAATTTTCCGTAGGTCATGGCAGGGAAGGAGCCGTGGAACGGCTGGAAAAACGCGGCGTATCGCGCCGTGATTTCATGAAGTTCTGCGGAACCGTGGCCGCAGTGATGGGCATGGGACCGGCTTTCGCCCCGAAAGTCGCAGAGGCCCTCACCAGCGATAACAGGCCCGACGTTGTCTGGCTGCATAACGCTGAGTGTACCGGGTGTTCCGAGTCCATCCTGAGGACGGTCGAGCCTTACATCGACGCGCTCATTCTGGATTACATCTCGCTCAACTACCACGAGACCATCATGGCCGCCGCCGGTCATGCTGCCGAGAAGGCTCTGTGGGACACTGTTGCAGCGGGCAAATACGTTGCGGTCATCGAGGGTGGCGTTCCCACCGCTCCGGCCGGTACTGCCAACGAGCCTGGCGGCCACGGTAAAGTCGGTGGTCACACCATGCTTGAAAACACCACCAAGGTTGTCGACAAAGCACTCGCGACGATCACCTACGGCACCTGCGCCTCCTACGGTGGCGTGCAGAAGGCTGCACCGAACCCGACCGGCGCCAAGGGCATCGGCGAGCTGTACCCCGGCAAGCCCATCATCAACGTTCCCGGCTGTCCGCCGAACCCGTTCTCCCTGGTCGGCACCATCGTGCACTATGTGACCAAGGGCATTCCCGAGCTCGACGACGCTGGTCGTCCTGTCGCTTTCTACGGCGAGTCCGTTCACGACAACTGCCCCCGGCAGGAGTTCTTCAACATGGACCAGTTTGCTCCTTCCTTCGGTTCCGAGGAAGCTCGCAAGGGCTGGTGTCTGCGTAAGCTTGGTTGCCGCGGTCCGGAGACCTATAACAACTGTCCGACCGTGAAATTCAACCAGTACAACTGGCCTGTCCAGGCCGGCCACCCCTGCATCGGCTGCTCGCAGCCTGATTTCTGGGATGGCGCCGACTGGGATGGCGAGAGCTACTTCTACGCCGACCTCACCAATCTGTAGGTCAGTGTCGCTTTCGTTCGTTTAGAGCAGACAGAATCAGAATTCTTAAGGAGGATACAATATGTCTGGTTGCACTCCCAAAGCCGCTCCCATGGCCAAAGGGAAACACGATGTCATAGTTGACCCGGTCACCAGGATCGAAGGTCACCTTCGCGTGGAAGCCGTGGTCGAGGATGGCAAGATCGTCGACGTCCGCAGCAGCTCCCAGCTGTTCCGTGGTCTCGAGATCATCCTGAAAGGCCGTGATCCCCGTGACGCCCAGCACTTCACCCAGCGTTCCTGCGGCGTTTGCACCTACGTGCATGCCCTCGCTTCCGTCCGCTGTGTCGACAACGCCGTCGGCGTTGATAAAGAGCTGCCCCATAACGCCACCATCATCCGTAACCTGGTGCTGGCCTCGCAGTTCATGCATGACCACCTCGTGCACTTCTATCACCTGCACGCTCTCGACTTTGTCGATGTTACCGGCTGTCTGAATGCCGATGTCGCCAAAGCCGCTGAAATGGCTGCCGGCGTTGCCCAGACCGTCCGCAAGGATCCGGTGCTCGTCTCCAGCAAGGAAGACCTGCAGAAGACCAAGGACACCGTCAAGGGTATCGTTGAGTCCGGCCGTCTCGGCATCTTCACCAATGCCTACTTCCTCGGCGGCCACCCGGCTTACGTCCTGCCGCCCGAGGTCAACCTGATCGCCACCGATCACTACCTGAAGGCCCTGCACATGCAGGTCAAGGCTGCCCGCGCCATGGCTGTCTGGGGAGCGAAAAACCCGCACACCCAGTTCACCGTCATGGGCGGCGTCACCTGCTACGAAGGCCTCACCGACAAATACATCAATGACTACCTGGCTCTGTACAAAGAGATCAAGGACTTCGTCCTCGACTGCTACATCCCGGACCTCATTGCCGTCGCCGGCTTCTACAAGGATTGGGCCTCCATCGGTGGCACCACCAACTTCATGAGCTTCGGCGAATTCCCGAAACCGGGCACCGAGGCCGACCTCAACGGTCGCTACGTCAAGCCCGGCGTCATGATGAACCGCAACCTGGGTCAGATCGATGCTTTCGATCCCTCCATGATCGAAGAGCACGTCAAGCACTCCTGGTACAAGGACGACTCCCCGAAACACCCCTACAGCGGTGTGACGGATCCCATGTACACGAGCCTCGACGACAAGACCAAGTACTCCTGGATGAAGGCTCCCCGCTACAACGGCAAAGCCGTTGAAGTCGGCCCGCTGGCCACCTGTCTGGTCAACTACGGCCTCGGCCAGCCCGAGTTCAAGACCTACGTTGACTTCGTGCTCAAGGCTCTGGGCGTAGGCCCCGAGGCTCTGTTCTCCACCCTGGGACGCACCGGCGCCCGTGGTATCGAGTGCCTGATCACCACCCTCAAGACCGAGGAGTGGGTCAACGACCTCAAGGAAAACGTTGCCAAGGGCGACCTCGACATCTGCAAAGATTGGGAAATGCCCGCAGAAGCGCAGGGTGTTGGCTATGTCAACGCCCCCCGCGGCGGCCTGAGCCATTGGATCAACATCAAGGACAGCAAGATCGACAACTTCCAGCTCGTGGTTCCGTCCACCTGGAACATCGGTCCCCGCTGCGACAACGACCTCCCCGGTCCGCTGGAAGAGGCGCTGCTCGACAACACTCCCATCGCCGATCCCGAGCGTCCGGTCGAAATCCTTCGCACCGTTCACTCCTATGACCCCTGCATCGCCTGCGGCGTGCACGTCATCGACAACAAGACCGGTAATGTGAAGAAGTTCAAGATCCTGTAGTCCGCTACGGAACAAGAACGCCATGACAGCGGGAGCCCGATCCTTCGGGCTCCCGCCTTTTTTTGATTATGAAGCGAATTTATTACTGGCTATCGAACGCATGACATGGCTTTAAAGCCATCTCTGCCGAAGAATAGGCCTTCGGACTGTCCAAGCAGTACCGATTGGTTCACTTTGGTGTTGATTAAACTTGTCTCGTCTACTAAGTGAATGACATGCCTGAAAATGACAAACGCATACTCGTACTCGGCGTCGGCAACATCCTGTATACGGATGAGGGTTTCGGCGTCCGGGTGGCTGAAGAACTCGATCAGAAATATGAATTTTCGCCCAATGTCGATGTTCTCGACGGCGGAACCCTGGGCCTGCGGCTCATGGGACCAATCATGGACGCGGAGTATCTGATCATTGTGGACATCGTTCTGAACGAAGGCAAGCCGGGTGACGTGTTCCGCCTGCTGGGCGAGGACCTGAGCAAGGCCTGCGCCTTCAAGAATTCCATGCACCAGACGGACCTCCTCGACACGCTGTCCCAGTGCAGTCTGGTGGGGCAGGTTCCTGCTGATGTCGTGCTCTACGGCGTCGAGCCGGTGAATTACATGGACATGTCCGCCGCCTTGTCGCCCGAGCTTGAGGCCAAGATGCCCGAGGTCATGGACCTGGTGCTTGAGGAAGTCCGCAAGGCGGGCGGCAGCTACACCCCTCGAACCGAGATGAACCCAGCAATGGAGAAAATCTATGTGCCTCGCGATACCAGCCGAAATTCTTGAGATCAATGACGCTGTCGCCACCTGCAAGGTGGGGGAGGGCGATACCACTGTGCAGGCGTCCATCATGCTTCTGGACGAAGAGGTGACCCTGGGCGACTACATCATCATCCACGCCGGGTTCGCCCTGCGCAAGCTCGACCCCAAGGAGGCGCAGGAAACCCTCAAGATTTTGCGCGACATGGTGGAGCTTCTCGGCGGAGAGAATTACCAGCACGAGATGTTGTAGATCAATTTTTGACGATACATTGGCAGCAGGCCCGGAACAGTGATGTTCCGGGCCTGTTCGCGTTCAGGGATCAGTGTAAGTGAAATCAGGCCCGTGCTTTCTTGCCCGGCAGGAAAGACGAGCGCAAAAAGCTGGGCCGCAGGAACACCAGGGGGTTGCGGACCACGGAGTCGGGTAGAATGTGATACCAGCGATAGCCGAGACCGGCGAAGTAGGCGCGGGCGTTCTCGCCGTGGCCTGCCTCGTTGGCCGCCAGGAGCGCGGCGTCGCGCTGGCAGCGGGAGCGCGCCAGGGGTTCGAGGATGCGTTCACTGTACCCGTAGCGCAAAAGCATGGCCTTTATTCGACGATACTCGCGGTGGCGGGAGATGCCGTCCGCCATTGCGAAGAGAGCAACCACGAGCCAGCCGGTTCCCCAGCCGCCAAAGAAGACGGCCCGTGCGGCGTCGGCCTCTGTGAGGTGAAACACGCCGTGGCCGCCCAGGGTACAGGCAAACAGAAGCGAGGCCAGGCCGGTCATGTACGGCCAGGGTGCTGCCTGGATGTAGCGAAGCAGGGTGGTGCGTGTTGATGCTTTCATGGTCTGTTTCGGGCTGTGGTTGCATCAAGGATAGCCCATGGCCGCATGGCGGTCAAATGGCTCTATAGAAGGCTTTCCGGCACAGCCAGCGCGACCCCGAGGAGGACGAGAACGGCTCCTGCGATTTTTTTGAGCCGGGATTCGATGGCCTGGTTGCGCCGGAGCCGGTCGCCAATGGCCCCGGAGAAAAGAGCTACCGTGGCGAAGACAGGAAAGGAGAGAAGCATGAACAGCAGCCCGAAGAGGGCTGTTTGCAATCCGGGGTGTCCCTGGGCCGGGTCCACGAACTGGGGCAGAAAGGCGAGGAAAAAGAGAGCGACTTTGGGGTTGAGGATGTTGCCGATGATGGTCTGTCTGAATATTGCTCGCGGGCTGAGAAAATCCTTGCCTCCGTGAGCGACCTCGGCAGGCAGGCTGCGCCATGTCTGGATTCCGATGTATATGAGGTAGGCTGCTCCGGCAAGTTTGATGCCCTGATAGGCCACGGCCGAGGTGCGCAGGATGGCGGAGACGCCCAGAGCCGCAAGGAGCGTGTGAAATATGACGCCCAGATTGAAGCCCATGGCGGCGTACATGGCGGCCCTGCGCCCCTGGGTGATGCCCCGCGTCAGGGTGTAGAGGATGTCCGGTCCGGGAGTGACGGCCAGGACGATGGTGGCTCCGGCAAAGACGAAGAGTCGGGCGGTATCGATCATGGCGCTCCGGTGGGCCGCGCTGAGGCCGCAGGGTAGAAAGGATACCCCGGCCCGCCTGTTGGGGCGGGCCGGGAGGGATATGCTACAGGTTCGCGCCCAGGATGTCGCCGAACTCCTGGCAGCCTACCCGGGTGGAGCCGGGAATCTGGGATGCCAGGTCCACGGTGACTTTCTTTCCTTCAAGGGCTTTCTCCACTGCGGCGTGGATGAGGCTCGCCGCCTCGGTCCAGCCGATGTGCTCCAGCATCATGGCGCCCGAAAGGATGAGGGAGCCGGGGTTGGCCATGTCCTTTCCCGCTATGGTCGGGGCCGTGCCGTGGGTCGGCTCGAAGAAGGCGAGCGTGTCGCCCATGTTCACGCCGGGAGCCAGCCCCAGACCGCCCACCTGCGCCGCCAGGGCGTCGGAGATGTAGTCGCCGTTGAGGTTGGTGGTGGCGATGACCGAGTACTGCTCGGGATACATGAGCACGTTCTGGAACATGGCGTCCGCGATGCGGTCGTTGATGATCACGCCGCTGCCTTCCGAGCCTTCGCGCACGACCCGGCCGGCGTATTCCTGCTCGGCCAGCTCGTAACCCCATGCGCGGAAGCCGCCCTCGGTGTGCTTCATGATGTTGCCCTTGTGCACCAGGGTGACGGAGGGCTTGCCCTGCTCCAGGGCGAACTCTATGGCCCGCTTGACCAGCCGCTTGGACCCGGCCGGGGTGATGGGCTTGATGCCCACGCCTGCGGTGATGTCCACCTTGGCGCCCAGCTCGTCGGCAAGAAATTCGATGAGCCTCTTGGCCTCCGGCGAGCCGGACTGATACTCGATGCCCGCGTAGACATCCTCGGTATTTTCCCGGAAAACCGTCATGTCCACGAGGTCCGGGCGCTTGACGGGGGATTCGATTCCCTTAAAGTACTTGATGGGACGGATGCATGCGTAGAGGTCGAAGACCTGGCGCAGGGTGACGTTGAGGCTTCTGAAGCCCTTGCCCACCGGCGTCTGGAGCGGGCCCTTCATGGCCAGCTCGGCTCCGGCCAGGGCGTCCATGGTGGCCTCGGGCAGGTGCTCGCCGGTTTCGGCAAAGCCCTTTTCACCGGCCAGAAGCTCCACCCAGTTGAGGGTGTTGGCATTGCCGTATGCTTTTTTAACCGCAGCTTCGATGACAGGGCGGCCAGCTTTCCATACTTCGTGGCCGATGCCGTCACCTTCGATGTAATATATTGTTTTTTCAGCCAATGCGTCCTCCTTCGTGCGACGATACAGCGGGTGTGTCTGGTTGGATGTGAGTGAAATAGGAAGCGGACTATGACGTTTATTCGGCAGGATTGCAAGGGCGCTCCGGCCGCGTAGGCCTTGCCGCAGGCCGAATAAAGTGGAGAGAAGGACGAGGATGCAGGCGAGTCTTGAGATGGTCAAAGCGTTGCTGGACCCAGGCAAGAAAGTGGTTGTGCTTACCGGGGCGGGGGTCTCCGCTGAAAGCGGAGTACCCACTTTCCGGGGAAAGGACGGGCTGTGGAAGACGTATAGGGCGGAGGATCTGGCCCGGCCGGACGCCTTTGCCGCGCGGCCCGAGCTGGTATGGGAGTTCTACAACTGGCGGCGCGAGCTGGTGGCCGGGTGCGAACCCAACGCGGCCCACCGGTCGCTGGCGGTGATGGAGCAACAGATACCGAATTTTCTTCTGATCACACAGAATGTGGACGGCCTGCACGCCAGGGCGGGGAGCCGCAAGCTCGTGGAAATGCACGGCAGCCTCTGGCGGGTGCGCTGCACCGCGTGCGCTCATGCGCGGGAGGAGCGCGCGCCTTTGCCGCCCCTGCCCGAGTGTCCTGTGTGCGGCCACCTGCTGCGGCCCGGCGTGGTCTGGTTCGGCGAGCCGCTGATACCGGGCGTGCTCAAGCTGGCCGTGGAGCAGTTGGGCCATGCCGACCTGTTCATCTCGGTGGGCACGTCGAACCTCGTCCAGCCTGCCGCGTCGTTTCATCAACTGGCCAAGGATCACGGAGCCATCACGGTGGAGATCAACCTGGAGGCCACGCCCAACACGGGGCTGTCCGATTTTGCCCTGCACGGCCGCGCCGGGGACATCCTGCCCGAACTGATCGCGGGCATGACGCCCTGAAACAGCGTCGAACGACGGTCGGTTGACGGCATCGCTCGAACCCGCTGGACAACCCGAGGCATTGACGTTGTCAGCATCCGGCCGCCTCTTCTTGACTTAGAGATAAAAAAGAGAGTACCGAGAATCACCATGAAAACGCCGATATCCCATACGTTTCATTGCGAACGCGGCTGGCGCAACGTCAAGCGGCCCGAGTCCTGAGCGCGCGCTGAAGCGTGACCGCCGTCCTGTCTGGGCGGCGGCCCGTTGCTGTGCGCAGTTGAAGACTTTCGGAGCCGTCGGACGTTGAGCCGACGGTTTTTTATTGCTCGTCGGGCGTGCGGGTTGTCCGCCCGCCCCGAGCCTCGGTTTACAACTGTTTGGAGGAATTCGATGCCCAAGAAGATCTTTTTGTCCCAGGACCAGATGCCCACCCAGTGGTATAATCCCATGCCGGATCTGCCCACGCCCATGGCTCCGCCCCTCAACCCGGAGACCATGGAGCCGATCACCCCGGACATGCTGGCTCCTATTTTCCCGGACTCGCTCATTGCCCAGGAGATGAGCGCCGAGCGGTTCATCGACATTCCCGAAGCGGTGCAGGACGTCTATCGCCTGTGGCGGCCCTCGCCCCTTGTCCGGGCCGACAGGCTTGAGCGGGCCATCGGCGCCAAGTGCAAGATATACTACAAGGACGAGTCCGGCTCCCCGGCAGGGTCCCACAAGCCCAACACCTCTGTGCCCCAGGTTTACTACAACAAGATGGAGGGTGTCAGGCGGCTGGCCACGGAGACCGGCGCGGGGCAGTGGGGCACGGCGCTTTCCTTTGCCTGCTCACAGTACGACATGGAGTGCGTCGTCTACATGGTCAAGGTCAGCTACGAGCAGAAGCCCTACCGCAAGATGCTGATCAATACCTACGGCGGGACCATCTTCGCCTCTCCCTCGGAACAGACCCGCACCGGGCGGGAGATGCTGGCCAAGGACCCGGACTGCAAGGGGTCCCTGGGGCTGGCCATCTCCGAGGCGGTGGAGGACGCGGCCACCCACGACGACACCAAGTATGCCCTGGGATCGGTGCTCAACCATGTCATCATCCACCAGACGATCACCGGCCTGGAGGTTCAGAAACAACTGGAACTGGCGGGGGAGAAGGCCACCCACCTCGTGGCCTGCGTCGGCGGCGGGTCCAATTTCGGCGGGCTGGTCGCGCCGTTTCTGCCCCAGAAGCTCGAAGGCGATCCGGTCAAGTTTATCGCCGTGGAGCCGCGCGCCTGCCCGACGCTGACCCGTGGCGAGTATCGCTACGACTTTGGCGACATGGCCCGGCTGACCCCGCTGGTCAAGATGCACACTCTGGGGCACGACTTCATGCCCGCGCCCATCCATGCGGGCGGTCTGCGCTACCATGGCGACGCGCCCATCATTTGCAACATGGTGGCCGAGGGGCTGTGCGACCCGGTGGCCTACTACCAGACCGAGTGCTTCGAGGCGGCCAAGCTCTTCCTCCAGACCGAGGGATTCTTGCCTGCGCCCGAGACCTCCCACGCCATCAAGGGCGCCATCGAGGCGGCCAAGACTGCCGGACCGGACGATGTCATCGTCTTCCTTTATTCCGGCCACGGCATGCTCGATCTGGCGTCATACGACTCCTTCAACCAGGGACTGCTGACCAACTTCGAGCTGCCCCAGCGCGATATCGAGGAAGCCCTCAAACGCTGCCCGGTCATAAAATAGTCGGACACGAAACGATAGCCCGGACCCGATCCGCCGCAGGCGGGTCGGGTCTTTTGTTTGAAGTCGGGGGTGCTGATTCACTGCGTTTTTTTGCGGGAAGAGGGCAAACGGGTTTTCAAATCCCCATTGCAGCCGCAGGTCGTCTCCATTGCGTCTTGCCAGCGGACGTACAGACCTGCTACTTCCAACGGGTATTGCAAAAAGGAGAATCCCGATGCTCATGAAAAAGAAATATTTCGCTGTTGCTCTGGCTGTCCTCATGCTCGCCTTGTGCGCCGGGTGCGGCTCCAAGGATGTCGCCCCTGCCGATCAGCAGGTGGCCGAGGCGGAGGTGACCGGCAAGGTCTGGTTCGTCCATTCGCTGGCCGGGCGTGACGTGGCCGGCGATGAACACCTGACGCTGGAGTTCCTTCCCGACGGCACGGTCAAGGGGAGCGGCGGCTGCAATACCTTTACCGGGACCTATTCCCTGGACGGCAGCACCCTGCAGTTCGGCCCCTTTGCGTCCACCAGGAAGTCGTGCGGACCAGCCATGGACGAGCAGGAGTTCACCTATCTCTCCTTTCTCAACCGCGTGGTCGGGGTGAAGGTGGACGGTGACGAGATGGACCTGAGCATGGAGGGGTTCTTCAAGACCCTCAAGTTCTCCGCATCGGAGCCGGGCGGTCTTTTCTGGTAGCGGTTCCGGCGCGGGTTGCTACTGCCGCGCCTTGAGCCGCATGATGCGGTCGTATGAAGTGCGGATGCGGTCCTCGGTAATCGTGCCGTCCGCGACCATGCCCGTGATCAGGCCGTGGGCCGTGGCCACCACGTCCGGGTCGTAGACCAGATTGTTGCCGAAGAGCATGATGTCCGCCCCGGCCTTGATGGCCAGCTCGACCGCCTTGGCCAGTCCGTAGTGATCGGTGATCGCCTTCATGTTCATATCGTCCGTGACCACCACGCCGTCGAATCCCAGCTCGTCGCGCAGCAGCCCCGTGAGGGTGCGATGCGAGAGAGTGGCCGGGTGGACCGGGTCGATTTTCGCGTTGAACAGATGCCCCGTCATGATCATCTTCGCCGCTCCGGCCTTGATGAGCATGCGGTAGGGGACCAGCTCCTCCCTGCTCCACGTGGCCGTGACGTCGGTGACGCCCAGGTGGCTGTCCGTGCCCGCGCTGCCGTGCCCCGGAAAATGCTTCAGACACCCGATGATCCCCTGATTCTCAAGCCCGGCGAGGAAAAGTTCGTCACAGCGGCCCACCCGTCTGGGGTCTGCGGAAAAGCTGCGTCCGAGCCTGCCGATTGCCGGGCTGTCCGGGTTGATGTCCACATCCGCCACCGGAGCGAAGTTCAGGTTGAACCCTGCGTCGCGCAAGGTCTTGCCCATGTCCCCGGCGGCCTTGCCGACAGCCTCATCGGGCATTGCGCCGAGCTCACTGGCCGAGGGAGAGCCGGGGAATCCGTACTTCGGCTTGAGCCGCTGCACCCGTCCGCCTTCCTGGTCCACGGCCACGAGGAGGGGGAGCGCGGCCCGGGCGGAAAGGTCCGCCGTCAGCCGGGCGACCTGGGCCGGGTTTTTGATGTTCCGTTCCGGGCTTTTCAGGGCCACGTCGTAGTCGAAGAGGATCACCCCGCCCAGGTGGCGTTGGGTGATGTCGCGGACGATGGGGCTGTCGTCCGTGACCTCGTACCCCCTGAATCCGGCCATGAGCATCTGGCCGACCATGACGTCGAGGGGGGCGTCGGCTGCGGTGGCGGGAGCGGCAGGGGACAGGACGAAGAGGGCGGACAGCAGGAAGGCGAGGATGCGGCGTGGGTGCATGGTGGCTCCGGTGTTTTTCCCCACTCATAGGCCGTGGAGGGGGCGGGCGCAAGAAGTGAAACCGGTTTGCTCCGGGACGGTTTTATCCTAGGATGCCTCTATGCCGATCAACGAGATGCCACATGGCTTTCTGCGCCGCGCGCTCCGGCCCGCTTGGACGGACCTCGGGCCGCTGGTCCTTGGCGATGACGCCCCTGCCCTGAGCCGTGCCACGGCGGAACTGTGGTCGCTGGTCCTCGCCTCGCGCCATATTCCGCACCGGCGGCGACGGCAATGGGGGCAGGAGGGCAACGGCCATTCGGTCCAGGTCCAGGCGTGGTTCGTCGATCGCGCGGTTGCGGAAATCCGACTCTATCTTGAGGAGAACTCGCCGGGCAACCAATCCGTCTTTTTGCCGGACCTTCGTCCGGTCAGCGGCTTTGAGCCGACCATGGCGGCCATGGCCCTGCTCCTTCTGTTTTACTGGATATATCACCGCACCTATCCGGCCTGGTCCATGTATCCGTCCCTGTGGGTCGAGATGGGCAGCGCCGATGCAGGGCGAATCCTGCACGGCGAATGGTGGCGGCTCTTCACGGCCCTGACCCTGCATGCGGACGGGGCCCATGTGGCGGGCAACGCGGTCGTCGGCGGGGTCTTTGTCTGGCTGGTCTCGCGTCGGCTGGGGGCCGGGTTGGCCTGGTTGTTGACCATCCTTGCCGGCGGGCTGGGCAACCTGCTCAATTCCCTGGTGATGTCCGCTCCTCATAACGCCATCGGTTTTTCCACAGCGGCCTTTGGCGCGGCCGGAGTGCTGGCCGCCATCGCGCCCTTTGCCGTGGGCGGCGGCGTCCATGGCCGGCATCCTTTCGAGAGGGGGCGACTGTTGCGGCGCGTCTATGATTTTGTCCGTTCGTCCCTCGTTCCCGTTGCGGCCGGGCTTGGATTGCTGGCCATGCTCGGGGCCGGGGAGGACACCGACCTGGGCGGTCACCTGTTCGGATTTGTCTCCGGTCTGTTCCTCGGCGTGATGGCCGGGATTGTTGCCAGCCGGATGGGACTGCCCGGACGCAGGGCGGACAATGTACTTTATGTCGAGGCCCTGGCTATCCCGGCGGCATGCTGGGCATATGTCTGGTTGGCATGAGTCCGGGGCCGTGTTACTGTCTTCCGGTTGACGGGATCATGGATTATTCAGGAGTCGCGAGTGGTTGAGCATGTCATAGAAATTGATGGGGTGTCCCTGTCCTTTGGGGGCGTTCCCGTGCTGGAGAACATCTCCCTTGCGGTGGAGCGGGGGGATTTTCTCGCCGTGCTCGGTCCCAATGGGGGCGGCAAGTCCACCCTGCTCAAGATCATTCTTGGTCTGATCAAGCCGAACGAGGGCAGTGTCCGCGTTCTGGGTTCATCTGCTGGCGAAGCCGGTGGGCGCATAGGTTACCTGCCTCAGCACACCCATGTTTCCGGTTCCTTTCCCATCTCGGTGCTCGATGCCGTGCGCATGGGCATGATCCGCCCGGGCCTGCGGCGAATCGCCGGGTTCGGCGGCGGGCGGGACGAGGTTGACCGTGCGCGCCGCGCCCTGGAGCGGGTCGACATGCTCGAACATGAACGCCGGGCCCTGGCCGCCCTGTCCGGCGGTCAGATGCAGCGCGTCTTCATCGCCCGGGCCGTGGTGGACAACCCGGAGCTGCTCCTGCTCGATGAGCCCACGGCCAGCGTTGATTCGGCCAGCCGCAATTCGCTCTTCCGCCTGCTGGCCCAGCTCAATAAGGAAATGACCGTGATCATGGTCAGCCATGACATCTCCTCCCTGGCCTCGGGGGTCAAGTCCGTGGCCTGCGTCAACCGCACCCTGCATTTCCACAAGGCCCCGGAGCTGACCGGCGAGATGTTCAAGATGGGATACGGCGGCGAAGGGGAACCCTGTTGCCCGGTGGAGCTGGTCACCCACGGCGATGTGCCGCACCGCGTGCTCGGACGTCATCAGGACGAGGACGGTTCGTAGTGGACATCCTGCATTTCGAATTCATGCGCAACGCGCTCATGGCCGGGCTTCTGGCCAGCCTCATCTGCGGCATCATCGGCACTCTGGTGGTGGTCAACCGGATTGTGTTCATCTCCGGCGGTATAGCCCATGCCTCCTATGGCGGTGTGGGCCTGGCCTTCTTCCTGGGGCTTCCCGTCCTGCCCGTGACCACGGCCTTCACCCTGTGCGCCGCCCTGACCATGGCCCTGGTCACCCTGCGCGCCCGGGAGCGGGCGGACACGGTCATCGGCGTCATCTGGGCGGCGGGGATGGCCCTGGGCATCATCCTGCTCGATCTGACGCCGGGGTACAACGTGGACCTCATGAGCTATCTTTTCGGCTCCATCCTGGCCGTGCCCCGCTCCGACCTCTGGATCATGGCCGGGCTGGCCTGCGTGGTGACCGGCCTCGTGCTGACCTTTTATCGCGGATTTCTGGTGATGGGCTTTGACGAGGAGTTCGCACGCAGCCGGGGCGTGCCAGTCGACATGCTCTATTTCCTGCTCATCTCCATGGTCGGCCTGAGCGTGGTCATGATCATCCGGGTGGTCGGGCTCATCCTGGTCATAGCGCTGTTGACCATTCCCCCCTTCATCGCGGAGCGGCGTACCCGTTCCCTGGGGAGCATGATGCTGTTGTCCACCCTGCTCAGCGGATTCTTCTCCGTGTCCGGTCTGGCGCTTTCCTATCTGGCGGACATCACTTCCGGGGCGTCCATCATCGCCGTGGCCTCGGTCTGCTTCTTCATCTCGTTCCTGCTGCCGCAGAAACAGGCGTGAACCCCGGGCCGGAATCCGGCCGCTATATCAGATTGATCCGTTTGCACTGCGATCCCTTCGGAATGAAGAGGATCATCTCCGGTATGTCGGTCACCGGATGGGGAAGGTTGTCGGCCAGGAATTTGGATGGCTGTTTTTCGAGCACGGGCCCGGGGCGGGAGAAGGTGCGGCAGAAAAGCTCGCCCCAGTTGGTCGAGTAGATGACGGCGGCCTGCTCTATGCGCCGGGCGTCGGGCGCGGCCGTGAGGTTGAAGATGAAGAAGGCGCGGGTGACCCGTTCCGGGCTGAGGCCCTCGTTGATGTCCCGCTCGAAGGTCTGATCGAAGGGAAAGAACTCGTGCATGGCGGGCATGAGCTTTTGCAGGTCTGCAACCGAGATGGGGGCCACGGTCCGGTCGGCCTGGAGCAGGCTCTTGGGGTTGTATAGCCGGTTGGCCAGCAGCCAGGCGAGCATGTGCACCGGGTCGCCGCTGCGGTGCAGGAGCTGGAGCGCGCCGGACGATTTCTTTGATTCTGCCCGCGAGCCGCCGCGCACCACCCATACGGGTTTCTTGCCCGGTGCCTTCTGGGCCGAGAAATGGAGGATGGCGAAGTTGCCCCCCGCGGCGTCCATGAACGGAACGCGCATGATCTTGGACGGCTTGGGCGAGAAGTTCGCGGCAATGCGGCGCCCCATGCGGGTCAGGTCCTGGGCGTTGATCATGGCGCCTGTGCTTCCGTCGGCCGAGAGGGCGGACTGGATGCGCTCATAGGTGGCGACCATGTATCGGCGCACCGATCCGCCCATCTTGAGAGACTTGTCGAAGGTCCATGTCTCGTCCGTATTGCAGATGGTGTCCGGGGCCACATATCCCTTGCCGAAAAGGGTGGCGACCAGGCTCGCATCCTCGGCCCTGGCCGGAAAACCCAGGAAAAACTGGATGTCGCAGAGGTTCGCCTTGAACTTGAAGGACTCCGTGAGCAGCCGGGCGGCTTCCTTGTCGCCCTGGGCGATGTAGTACGCGCGCAGGGTGCTGAACAGGCTGGCATAGGGGTCCGTGCGCCTGACGCCGCGCCGGTTCATGAACAGGTTGTGCTTGATCCTGTCGCACAGGGGCAGGTGGGACGTGTCCGGGGCGGCATACGTTTCCAGAAGGCCGAGCTTGAGCACTGACTTGAAGGGCGAGTGGATCGCCTTGACCATCTGCCATAGGGAGCCGCCGAAATATTCGTCCGGCGGCACGGGGGCGAGGTGGCCGAAGTCCTCCAGCCGGGGACGGCCGGTGACCGGGTAGCGCCTGACGGCCTGGATGCAGGCGTTGTATGTTTTCTTGTCCGCTCCGGCGGGGATGACCCACCAGGCCAGGTGCTTGCCCGAGATGCGCACGGCCGT